>JBGTLL010000157.1:0-4404 GCA_041744115.1 Parvularculaceae bacterium
CATCGATATCGCGGCGATTGACCTGCGCGGCGCGGAACGCTCACGGCAGATTGCAGCGGCCCTCGTAGGCGAAGCGCGCCGCCTCGCCCCCGCCGCCGGCCTCGTCATCGTCGCCTCGGCGGCGACCGAGAAAGCAGACCGCGATTTTCTGCGCCGCCACGCCGATGTCTGCTACGTCCGCAAGGACGCCCGCCCCGTGATCGCCGCCATTCGCGAGCGGCTGCGTCTTGCCGCGCTCGCCGATGAGACCGGCGACCGCATCAAGAGCCTCATCGCCGACGGACGCACGGCAGCGCTTCAAGGATTGTCGTTCGAGCGGGCGCCGCTGTCGGTGCTGATCGCCGGCAAGCCGTCGCCGCTGACGCTTAGCGCTTCAAACGCGGTGCGCGCCGCCGCCTCGCAAACGACCTGCGTTTTTTCCGCCGGCCAGGCGATGCGCGCGCTCGACCATTGCCGGTTTGACGGCGCGATCTTTCTGCCGTTGGATGAAAACGATCTGCTGCTTGCGCTCGCCCGCGCGCTTCGCCGTCACCGCGACCATCGGCGATTGCCGGTAATCCTTGCGTCGCACGATGAAGATCTGCTCGACCGCTGCGCGGCGCGCGACGGCCTTCAGTCGATGCTCGCGGCGCATCTCGAATCCGATCTCGCGGCGAGCCTCGAAGTCTCGGCGCGGCGGGCGCGGATGGCGGCGGCGATGCGCGCGTTCCTCAGATCGCCGGAAGGCCTCGGCGGCGGCAAAAGCGGCGCCGCCGGCGCCCGGTTTTTCGCTCATCATTCGCTCCGCGTTTTCAGAAGGTCGGACGAGAGCGGTCAGCCAGTGTCGCTGGCGGGCCTTTCCCTCGTTGCACGCGTTCCCGCGCCCGCCGGAGACGCCCTTTCGTCGCCGCTCAATGAAACGCTGCGCACAGCGTCAAAGCTCGTGCGCGCCGAGGACATGATCGCGAAGCTGACGTCGAACACGCTTGTCGTCATGCTGCGCGGCGCACGAGGGCGCGACGCCGGCCGGGTCGCCGAAAGGCTCGAAGGCGTCATTGCCGGAACGCTCCTCCGTTCAACGCTCGCCGTCACCAGCGTCCGCGCCGCCGGCGTCGAGCGCCGGCCCGGCGACGATATCGAGACGACGATCGCCAACCTCTGGCGATTGCTGCGGGAAGAGCGCCGGGCAAGTCAAACCGCGCTCTGACTCCCCGCGACCGCGATCTCGCCGAGCCGCGACAATATTTTGCGGCAACCGCCAAGCCGCGCCCTCTCGTCCGGCCAGTTCTGCTGGAAGACGAGTTTCTGGTCGGGCCTGAGCTTCACCTCGTAAGCCGCGTCCGAAATGAACCGGACAAGGCCCGCGGGGTTGGCGAAATGGTCGTTCCTGAAGCTGACGACCGCGCCCTTCGGCCCGGCGTCGATCTTTGCAACGCCCGCCTGGCGGCACTGCTCCTTGATCTGCACGATCTGGAGAAGCTGCTCGACTTCGCGCGGCAAGCGGCCGAAGCGGTCAACGAGTTCAGCGGCGAAGCCCTGAATTTCGTTCTCGTCATGCAGATCGCCAAGCCGGCGATAAAGCGCCATCCTGACGTTGAGATCCGACACATAATCATCCGGAATGAGGACGGCGATGCCGACATTGATCTGCGGCGACCATTGGTCCTCGGCCGGCGCATCGCCCGCCCGGAGTTCGGCGACGGCTTCTTCCAGCATATGCTGGTAAAGCTCAACGCCGACTTCCTTCACCTGCCCGGACTGCTCCTCGCCCAGCAAATTGCCGGCGCCGCGGATATCGAGATCGTGCGAGGCCAGCGTGAACCCGGCGCCGAGCGTGTCGAGCGATTGCATGACTTTGAGGCGGCGCTCGGCCGGCGCCGTCAATATCTTCCGGGGAGACGTCGTCAGGTAAGCGTAAGCGCGCTGCTTGGCGCGGCCGACGCGCCCGCGCAGCTGGTACAGCTGCGCAAGGCCGAATTTGTCCGCATGATGGACGATCAGCGTATTCGCCGTCGGGATGTCGAGGCCGGATTCAACAATGCTCGTCGAAACCAGCACGTCGAACTTGCCGTCGTAAAACGCGTTCATGATGTCTTCAAGCTCGCCCCCGGCGAGCTGGCCGTGGGCGAGCTTGAATCTGACCTCCGGCGCCGACGCTGTCAGGAATTCCGCCACGCCGTCGAGATCGGCGATGCGCGGCGCCACGTAAAAGCTCTGCCCGCCGCGGTAGTGCTCCCGAAGAAGCATTTCCCGCGCGACGACCGGGTCGAACGGACCGACGCTGGTTCTCACCGCAAGCCGGTCGATCGGCGGCGTCGAGATCAGCGACAGATCGCGAATGCCGCTCATCGCGAGCTGCAAGGTGCGAGGGATTGGCGTCGCGGTGAGCGTCAGCACATGGGTGTCGGCGCGAAACTCCTTCAGGCGCTCTTTGTGTTTCACCCCGAAATGCTGCTCTTCGTCGACAACGACCATGCCGAGCTCACGGAAGGCGATCGCCTTTGACAGAAGCGCGTGGGTGCCGACGACAATATCGACGGTCCCGTCGGCGATCCCTGCTTTGACCTGCCTTGCGTCGGCGGCGGCAACGAGGCGCGACAGCCCGCCGACGCGAATTGGGAAACCCTTGAACCGCTCGCGGAAGTTTTTCAGGTGCTGGCGCGCCAGCAGGGTCGTCGGCGCGATGATTGCGACCTGGCGCCCGGTCATCGCGACAATGAACGCCGCCCTCAGGGCGACTTCGGTCTTGCCAAAGCCGACATCGCCGCAAATCAGCCGGTCCATCGGCCGCCCTCTTGCGAGATCGTCAACGACATCGGCGATTGCGTTTTCCTGATCTTCGGTTTCGGCATAGGGAAAGCGCGCGCAGAATTCGTCGTAAACGCCAGCCGGCGGAAAAACGCTGTCCGTCACTTTCATTTCGCGCTTGGCGGCGATGGCGATCAGCTGTTCGGCGAGCATTTTGACCCGCGCCCGGATGCGCGCCTTGCGCCCCTGCCAGCCGGCGCCGCCGAGCTTGTCGAGCGGCGCGTTCGGGTCATCCGATCCGAACCGCGTCAGGAGGTCGATGTTTTCGACGGGTAAAAAGAGTTTGTCGCCGCCCGCATAATCGAGCTGAAGGCAATCATGCGGCGCGCCCTGGACGCCGAGTGTCTTGAGGCCCGCATACCGCGCGACGCCGTGATCGACATGGACGATGAGATCGCCGACGGAAAGACTTGACGCCTCGGTGAGGAAATTCTCCGCGCGTTTACGGCGCCCCCGGCGGACAAGCCGGTCGCCGAGAATATCCTGTTCGGAAATGAAGGCCGCCCCGTCCGCGACGAAGCCGGTTTCAAGGCCGAGGAGAACCGTTGCAACGGCGTCTTTCGACGCGTGCGCCTCGTTCCAGCGGTCGAAATGTCCGATCTCGCCAACACCATGCTCGCTGAGGACGGCGCGCATGCGGTCGGCGGACCCTTCCGTCCAGCAGGCGACGAAGGCGCGTTTTCCCTGTGTTCGCAGACTTTCCATGTGGTCGCGCACGGCGTCGAAGACGTTCACTTTTTCGGCCGCCCGTTCCGCCGCGAAAGTGCGCCCGACCTTGGCGCCGAATGAAAACGCGCGCCGGCCTTCCGGCGCGGAAAAGGGCGAAAGGCGCCGAAGCGGCGCCCCTTCCAGCCGTTGTGCCCATTCGTCCGTGGAAAGATAAAGCGCATCCGGCTTCAAGGGGCGGTAGGACGGCGCCGAGAACTCGGAGTTCTTCGTCCGCGGCGCGCCCAGATCCTCGGCGCGCGCGGCGTAGTAATCCGCAATCGACGCCAGTCTGTCGGCGGCAGCCTCGTCGGCGAGGTGCTCAAGAAAAAAAAGCGCGCCGCCGGTAAAATCGAACAGCGTTTCCGTCGTCTCGTAATAGAGCGGCAGCCAGTGCTCCATGCCGGACTGTTTGCGTCCTTCGCTGACGGCCTCGTAGACGGGGTCGTCGCTCGCCGCGCCAAACGCGGCGCGGAAGCCGGCGCGAAATTTTGCAATTGTTTCTTCGGTCAGAAGCACCTCGGTCGCCGCGGCAAGCTTCATTTCGCGCAGCTGGCCAGTCGTCAGCTGCGTCGCCGGATCGAAGGCGCGGATCGATTCAAGGCTGTCGCCAAAGAAATCGAGGCGAAGCGGCTCATCGGCGCCCGGCGGGAAGAGATCGAGAAGGCCGCCTCTCACCGCGAACTCGCCCGCCTCGCGCACCGTGCTGGCGCGCGCATAGCCGTTGGCGACGAGATAGGCGCTCAAGGCGTCCATCGACACGATCTCGCCCGGCGCCGCCGACCAGGATGACGAGGCGACGAGACCGCGCGGCGGAGTCCTCTGCGTCGCCGCATTGACGGTCGTGGTGAGGATCAGCGGCCCGGCGGCGCGGTCGGCCGAAAGAACCGACAGCGCCGCCATGCGCGCGGC
>JBGTLL010000158.1:0-30124 GCA_041744115.1 Parvularculaceae bacterium
CAGAATCGAGGACGACGTCACCCTGACGCAAGTCAGGGTCCAGAATGGCGAGCAACTCCCTCGCGGCTCTGGATGCTGACTTTCGTCAGCATGACGGAACGAGGTTCGTGTCCAATGCGGATTAATTGCGCCCCGCTCTAATCCGGCGCCCTTTTCGAGGCCCCGAAGGGCGCCTTTTCGGGCTGCAATCCGCGAGGAAAGCCAACAAAAGAGAAACCGGCGGGGTGAGAAGGCGCCCTTTCAAAGCCGCTCCCCTCGCCCGCATTGCAAAACCCGGTATAGAAGCGGTCATGTTCGATCGCCTTTTTATTGACGCCAATATTGCGACCCTCGACGCCGAACGGGAGACACCCTACGGCGCGATCGAAAGCGGCGCGATCGGAATCAGGGGCGGTCGGATCGCCTTCGTCGGTCCTCGGACAGCCCTCCCCCGCCCGCCGAACAAGCTGTCGGGAAAAGTCCGGTCGCTGAAAGGCGGCTGGGTGACGCCGGCGCTCATCGATTGCCATACGCACGCAATCTTCGGCGGCAACCGCGCAGCGGAATTCGAGCGTCGGCTACAGGGCGCAAGCTATGAAGAAATCGCGAAGGCCGGCGGCGGCATACTTTCGACCGTCGCGGCGACGCGGGAAGCCTCGCGGGAAAAGCTCGTTGAAACAGGCATCGAGCGGTTGTCGGCTCTGAAGCGTGGCGGCGTCGCAACTGTCGAGATCAAATCCGGCTACGGGTTGACTGTCGCCGACGAAATGAAAATGCTGGATGCCGCCGGCGTGGCGGCGAAATCGCTCGGCATGCGTGTCAGGCGGACCTTGCTTGCTCTGCACGCCCTGCCGCCCGAATTTGCAAACGATCGCATCGGCTATGTTCGCATGGTTTGCGAACAGATGATTCCGCAAGCCGCGGAACGCGGCCTTGCCGACGCCGTCGATGCGTTTTGCGAAGGGATCGGCTTTACGATTGAAGAGACGCGCGCCGTTTTCGAAGCGGCGAAGAAAGCGGGCCTCATAGTCAAGCTCCACGCCGAACAATTGTCCAATCTCGGCGGCGCGGCGCTGGCGGCGGAATTCGGCGCCCTTTCCGCCGATCACCTCGAACACATCGATGAAGCGGGCGTCGAAGCGATGGCGAAGGCCGGGACCGTGGCGGTCCTCCTTCCCGGCGCCTTTTACGCGCTGAAGGAAACGAAAAAGCCGCCGGTCGATCTCCTCCGCAAGCACGGCGTCGCGATGGCGCTGGCGACCGATCTGAACCCCGGCACCTCGCCCGTTTTGTCGCCGACGCTGATCTTGAACATGGGCGCGACCTTGTTCGGCCTGACCCCCGAAGAAACGCTCTCCGGCATGACGCGGAACGCCGCCAAGGCGCTCGGCCTTGACGGCGAGACCGGCGTCATCAAAGAGGGCCTCGCCGCCGATCTCTGCGTTTGGCGGATCGATCACCCGGTGGAACTTTCCTATTGGATCGGGCATCCGGGACCTGAGCGGCTGATCATGGGCGGCAAGGATGCGCCTATTGGCTTCAACATCGGAACCGCATGTGGTAATCGGAAAGCCAATGGATAAAACCCGAATCGGCATTGATCCCAACGTAATGGGCGGCAAGCCTGTCATCGTCGGCACGCGTGTGACCGTCGAGCAGATTGTTCGGGAGTGCTCGCGGGGCCTGACCGTCGCGGAAGTCGTTGAACAATATCCGCGCCTCAGCAACGAGGACGTCTTCGCTGCGCTCCGCTTCGCCGCGGATTACCTTGCCGACGAAATCACGACCGCCGCGGAATAAATGCGTTTTCTCGCCGATGAATGCTGCCCCAAAGCGATCGTCGAGCGGCTTCGAGCCGACGGCCATGATGTGCGATACGCCGCTGAAACGGATCGCAGCGCCGCGGACGCGGACCTTCTGGCCATCGCCTTCGCCGAGCGCCGAATCGTTATTACGGAGGATTTCGATTTCGGCGAATTGCTGATCCGCGACCGGCGCCCGTCAACCGGCGCCGTCATCCTGTTCCTTCCAAAACTGAAGCCGGAGGAACGAGCCGAACGGCTCGCCATCGCCTTATCCGCATCGAACTTCGATTTTGAAGGAGCGATTTCAGTGGTCGAGGCGCGCCGCATACGGCAAAGGCGATTTGGCGCATGACCGATCCCCGCCGCAACGCCCGCACGGTCCGCGCCAGAACCGGAACGACCAAGGTCGCCAGGCACTGGACGACCGAAGCCGCCGTCCGGATGCTGATGAACAATCTCGACCCAGACGTCGCCGAGGACCCGCATGCGCTCGTCGTCTATGGCGGCATCGGCCGCGCGGCGCGCAACTGGGAGTGTTTCGACAAGATCGTCGAAACGCTCGAACGCCTCGATGACGATGAAACGCTGCTGATCCAGTCCGGCAAGCCGGTCGGCGTCTTTCCGACGCACAAGGACGCGCCGCGCGTGCTGCTCGCCAACTCAAACCTCGTGCCGAAATGGGCGACCTGGGAGCATTTCAACGAACTCGATCAGAAGGGCCTCATGATGTACGGCCAGATGACGGCCGGCTCATGGATCTATATCGGCAGCCAGGGCATCGTTCAGGGCACGTATGAAACTTTTGTCGAAATGGGCCGCCAGCATTTCAGCGGCGACCTTGCCGGCAAATGGATTTTGACGGCGGGCCTTGGCGGCATGGGCGGCGCGCAGCCGCTCGCCGCGGTAATGGCAGGCGCCGCCTGCCTTGCGATCGAGTGCCAGCCGTCGCGCATCGAAAAGCGCCTCGCGACGAACTATCTTGATGAGGCGACGGATAATCTCGGCGATGCGCTGGCGCGGATCGAGAAAGCGAAAAAGGAAAAGCGCGCCGTTTCGATCGGGCTTCTCGGCAACGCCGCGGAAATTCTGCCCGAAATGATCCGCCGCGGCGTTCGCCCCGACGCCCTGACCGACCAGACATCGGCGCATGACCCGGTCAACGGCTATCTGCCGATCGGCTGGAACGTCGATGAATGGACCCAGGCCCGCGAGCGCGATCCGAAAAAAGTCGAACGCGCGGCGCGCGCGTCAATGGCCAAGCATGTCGAGGCCATGCTCGTCTTTCACAAAATGGGCGTCGCGACCTTCGATTACGGCAACAACATCCGCCAGGTCGCCTTCGACGAGGGCGTGAAAAACGCGTTCGACTTTCCGGGATTCGTTCCCGCTTATGTTCGTCCGCTCTTCTGCCGCGGCGTTGGGCCGTTCCGCTGGGCGGCGCTGTCGGGCGATCCGGAAGATATTCGGCGAACGGATGAAAAGGTTAAGGACTTGATCCCGGACGACAGACCTCTTCACCGCTGGCTCGACATGGCGAAAGAGCGGATCAGGTTTCAGGGACTGCCGGCGCGCATCTGCTGGGTCGGCTTGGGTGAGCGAGATCGTTTGGGACTGGCGTTCAACGACATGGTCGCAAGCGGCGAATTGGCGGCGCCGATCGTCATCGGCCGCGACCATCTCGATAGCGGCTCCGTCGCAAGTCCCAACCGCGAAACCGAAGCGATGAAGGACGGCTCGGACGCCGTCTCCGACTGGCCGCTGCTGAACGCGCTGTTGAATACCGCGAGCGGCGCGACATGGGTGTCATTGCATCACGGCGGCGGCGTCGGCATGGGCTATTCGCAGCACGCCGGCATGGTGATCGTCGCCGACGGCACAGACGATGCGGCGCGGCGGTTGAAGCGCGTTTTATGGAACGATCCCGGCACCGGCGTCATGCGCCACGCGGATGCGGGGTATGAGGACGCGATTGATTGCGCACGGGAGCAAGGCTTGGATTTGCCGATGGTTACGAAGTGAGCCTGATCATGCGCCTCATTTTCCGGTCATCCCCGCGCAAGCGGGGATCCATGCAATCGCCAGACTGGATCCCTGCTTGCGCGGGGATGACCGGAATATGTTTCACATGGATCGCCGATGTCTGAAATCGCTCTCCACCCCGGCCCCGTCACCCTCGCCGACCTCCGCGCGATCTGGTCCGGCGCCGGCGTTACGCTCTCGGCCGAAGGCTTCGCCGCAATCGACACTGCAGCCGCGAGCGTTGCGCGCATCGTCGCCTCCAACAAAACCGTCTACGGACTGAATACCGGCTTTGGCCTGCTCGCCAACACGCGCATTCCCCATGACCGCCTCATCGAGCTGCAAAAGAAACTCGTGCTCAGCCACGCCTGCGGTCTCGGCGAGGCGCTTGACGACCGCATCACGCGTCTCATCCTTGCCTTGAAAGTCATCGGTCTTGCGCGCGGCCATTCGGGCGTGCGTCGCCTCGTCATCGATCGGCTGCTCGACTTCCTGAAGCGCGGCCTTCTTCCCGTCATTCCGGAACAGGGATCGGTCGGCGCTTCCGGCGATCTCGCGCCGCTTGCTCATATGACCGCCGCGATGATGGGTGTCGGCGGAATTCGCGTGAATGGCGAGACCATGAACGCCGCCAAGGCTTTGCAATCGGCCGGTCTCGCGCCGCTCGACCTCGGCGCCAAGGAAGGCCTCGCGCTCCTCAACGGCACGCAGGTCTCGACCGCGATCGCGCTCGACGCATTGTTCAAGGCGGAGCGCGTGTTCGGCGCCGCGCTCTGCGCGGGCGCGCTTTCGGTTGATGCGTTGAAGGGATCGCTCGCGCCGTTTGACGCTCGTCTTCACGATCTGCGCGGCCAGCCGGGGCAGATCGACGTTGCGAAAAGCATCCGCGCGCTGCTCGAAGGAAGCGCCATCCACGCCTCGCATATCAATTGCGACCGCGTTCAAGACCCCTATTCTTTCCGCTGCCAGCCGCAGGTGATGGGCGCCGCGCTCGATCTCCTGCGCCATGTTGCGAAAACCCTGACCATCGAAGCCAATGCGGTGACCGACAACCCGATTATTTTTCCGGAGACGGATGAAGCGATCTCCGGCGGCAATTTCCACGCCGAACCCGTTGCTTTCGCCGCCGACATGCTGGCGATGGCGGTCTGCGAAATCGGGTCGCTGTCGGAACGGCGCACGGCGATATTGGTCGATCCGAAGATGAGCGGGCTTCCCGCCTTTCTCGTCGCTGAAGGCGGTGTCAATTCCGGCTTCATGATCGCGCAGGTGACGGCGGCGGCGCTCGTTTCCGAAAACAAATCGCTCGCATTTCCGGCAAGCGTCGATTCCATTCCGACTTCCGCCAATCAGGAAGATCATGTCTCAATGGCGACGCATGCCGCGAGGAAAGCGGGCCGCATTGCAAAAAACGCCGCCGGAATCATCGGCATCGAGCTTCTCGCCGCGGCGCAGAGCGTTGATTTTCACAAGCCGCTGAAAACGTCGGCCCCCTTGCAGAAAGTTCACGCCGCCGTCCGGGCGAACGCAAAATTCTGGGATGAGGATCGCTATTTTGCCGACGATCTCGCCGCCATGCAGCAGGAAACGCTTGAAAACGATCTCTTCATGGCGATTCCTGCGATCGTGATTTCCGCCTGAGCCGTACGCCGCAATATGACCGCTTTTCGCCGCTTGAACGCTGTCGCAGATTAAAGAACAAGGCCCGTCAACGCCGTCATGGAGAGATCATCGTGGAAAAACGTCTTGCCGTATCAGCAATCGCAATCGCCGTCGCCATGGGTAGCGCGCCGTTAATGGCGCAAGTCGAGGCGCCGCAAGAAAAACCCGCTGCTGAAACCGCGGAGGCCGCGCCGGTGATCGGATCCGATCATGTCCTGATTGCGCCTTGGTCGGGCAATTATGGCGGCGTTCCGCCCTGGAGCGAAATCAGCACGGCCGATTTCATTCCGGCGTTCGACAAGGCGATCGACATGGCGCGCGCTGAAGTTGATGCAATTACTTCAAACGACGAGAAGCCCGATTTTGAGAACACGATTGCGGCGCTCGAACGCGCCGGCGCCGAACTGACGCGCCTGCAGAATCTTTTCGGCGTCTATTCCGGCAACCTCAATACCGGCGACGTGCCGGAGATCGAGCTTGTTGTTTATCCAAAGCTCGCGGCGTTCGGCGATGAAGTGAACCAGAACGAAGCGCTCTTTGAGCGCGTCTCCGCGATCCATGACAGCAAGAAGCAGATGAAGAAGCTGACGCCCGAGGAACGCCGTCTGGTCGAGGACAGCTATAAGGGCTTTGTCCGCAACGGCGCCAATCTCGACGAGGCGGGCAAGAAGCGCGTCGCCGAAATCAATCAGCGGCTGGCGACGCTCGGGACCGAGTTTACGCAAAACCTCCTCGCCGACGAGGAAACAGTCACCTGGATCGACAGGAAATCGGATCTCAAGGGTCTCCCCGCCTCGATCGCCGACGCGATGGCGGAAACCGCGAAAGAAAAGGGCAAGCCCGGCAAATGGGCGGTTCTGAATACGCGGTCGGCGGTCGATCCCTTCCTCACCTATGCCGACAATCGCGCGCTTCGCGAAAAAATCTGGCGGGAGTTTGTCAACCGCGGCGACAACGCCGACGAGCAAGACAACAACGCGCTGATCGCGGAGACCCTGAAACTTCGCGCCGAGCGGTCGAAGCTCCTCGGCTATCCGACCTATGCGCACTGGGCGATCGAACGGCAGATGGCGAAGACGCCGGAAGCGGCAACGGAACTGATGATGAAGGTCTGGCCGAAAGCGGTCGCACGCGTCAACGAGGAAGTCGCCGACATGCAAGCCGTCGCCGACGCCGAGAAAGCCGAAATCACCATCGAACCGTGGGACTATCGCTATTACGCCGAGAAAGTCCGCGCGGAGAAATACGATCTCGATTTCAATGAGGTCAAGCCCTATCTGCAGCTTGAAAAGCTCCGTGAAGGGATGATGTGGGCGGCGGGCGAGCTATATGGATTGAAGTTCGTTGCGATTGACGGCGTCCCGGTTTTCAATCCGGATGTCCGCGTCTGGAAAGTGCTCAATCCAGAGGACGAGTTCGTCGGTCTCTGGTATTTCGACCCCTATGCGCGCACCGGCAAGGGCTCGGGCGCGTGGATGACCGAATATCGCGGCCAGCAGAAACTCGACGGCGACATCAAGCCGATCGTTTCGAACAACTCAAACTTCATCAAGGGCAAGCCGGGCGAGCCGGTGCTGATTTCATGGGATGACGCGGAAACGCTGTTCCACGAATTCGGCCACGCGCTGCATGGTCTCAATTCCGACGTGAAATATCCCTCTCAGGCCGGCACCAATGTGGCGCGGGACTATGTCGAGTTTCCCTCGCAGATCAATGAGCGCTGGCTGATGACGCCGGAAGTCATGAACCAATTTCTCGTTCACTACGAGACGGGCGAGCCGATTCCGGCGGCGCTCGTCGAAAAAATCGGGAAGGCGAAGACGTTCAATCAGGGCTTCACGACCGTTGAGTATCTGATGAGCGCCCTCGTCGACATGAAACTCCACCTTGCCGGCGAGGCCGACATCGATCCGGACAAGTTCGAGCGTGACACGCTGGCCGAGCTCGGCGCGCCGACAGAAATCGTCATGCGCCACCGGACGCCGCAGTTCGGGCACATCTTCGCCGGCGAAGGCTACGCCGCCGGCTATTACAGCTATCTGTGGGCGGACGCGATCACGGCGGACGCCGCCGAAGCCTTCGTCGAGGCGGGCGGGTTCTACGACAAGGAAACCGCGAAGAAGCTGCATGACCACATCATGTCCGTCGGCGATTCAATCGATCCGGCCGAAGGATTCAGAAGATTTCGCGGCCGCGACGTCGATACCGCCGCCCTGCTCAGGGATCGCGGATTCCCGGTGGATTAGAGCGGGGCGCAATTAATCCGCATTGGACATGAACCTCGTTCCGTCATGCTGACGAAAGTCAGCATCCAGAGCCGCGAGGGACTTGCTCGCCATTCTGGACCCTGACTTGCGTCAGGGTGACGTCGTCCTCGATTCTGAGATATTGCTCGCTGCTCTAAAGCGGCAGCTCGGTCGTCGCTTTGATTTCGCGGAGCGCGATTGACGATCTTATCTGCCGCACTTCGGGGAGTTCGAGCAGGAAGGTCTGCAAAAAGCGGTCATAGTCCGCGATGTCGCGGGCGACGACGCGCAAGGTGAAATCGGCGTCGCCGGTGGTCGCGAAACATTCGAGCACTTCGGGACGCGCGCGGATTTTCTTTTCGATCGCGGCGACGACATTCGCATACTGACGTTCGATCGTCACGTGCACGAAGGCGATGACCGCGAGACCGAGCTTTTCGCGGTCGAGGATGGCGCGGCAGCCCTTGATGACGCCGGTCTCCTCCAGCGCCTTCAGCCGCCGCCAGCAGGTCGCCGCCGAAACGCCGGTTGCGTCGGCGAGGGCTTGCGCCGAGATGCGGCACTCCTTCTGCAGAACGCCAAGGATTTTGCGGTCGGCGGCGTCTAGCGGCGGATTTGACGTACCCATTTCACAATTGTAGTCATAATAACGCTCTGGTTTCAATAAACTGCGAAAGCTGCCGAAGTTTGCAGCGTTTTTCCCGGCGAAATCCGCTATTGCCGGCGGCACGCGTGGAGACCCTCGTTATGTCCGCAGCCGCCCTCGCCGCCCCGCCGCCCCTCGACGCCTATGCGCTGGACGACCGCTACGCCCGCCGCTCGGGCCGCGTCTTCCTGACCGGCAGCCAGGCGCTGGTTGCGATCATGCTGCATCAGCGCCGGCTCGATCGCGCCGCCGGCCTCAACACAGCGGGATTTGTTTCCGGCTATCGCGGTTCGCCTTTGGGCGGCGTCGATCAGGCGCTTTGGCGCGCCAAAAAATTCCTGATTGAAGAGCAGATCGAATTTCTTCCGGCGATCAATGAGGACCTTGCGGCGACCGCCATTCTCGGCGCGCAGCAGGTCGAGCTTGAGCCTGACCGCACTGTCGATGGCGTCTTTTCGATGTGGTACGGCAAGGGCCCCGGCGTCGATCGCGCCGGCGACGCGCTGAAACATGGCAACGCCTACGGATCATCGCCGCATGGCGGCGTTCTCGTCATCGCGGGCGACGATCATGGATGCGTCTCGTCATCGATGTCGCATCAATCGGATGTCTCGTTCATGGCGTCGTACATACCGACGCTGAACCCGGCGTCGCTCTCCGAATATATCGAGTACGGGCTGTACGGTTATGCGCTATCGCGTTTTTCCGGCATGTGGGTCGGATTCAAGGCGATTTCGGAGACCGTCGAAAGCGCCGCGAGCGTCATCATTCCGGTCGCGCCAAAATTCAAGACGCCAACCGACTTCGCGATGCCGGAAGGGGGCCTGAACTTTCGCTGGCCGGATCTTCCCGGCATGCAGATCGAACGGCGGATGAAATACAAGAAGGAGGCGGTGCGCGCCTTTGCCCGCGCCAATCCGATCGATCGCGCCGTCTACAACATTCCGGACGCCCGATATGGCATCATCACCACCGGCAAGGCGCATCTCGACGTTCTGGAAGCGCTGGCGCTCCTTGGCGTTGACGAACAGCGCGCGCGCCGGATCGGCCTCGACATTTACAAGATCGGCATCGTCTGGCCGCTGGAAAATGACGGCGCGGAGCGCTTCATGGCCGGCAAGGAAGAAGTGCTCGTCATCGAGGAAAAGCGCGGCATCATCGAGAGCCAGCTGAAAGAATTTTTGTACGACCGCGCGGGCGCAAAGCCAAAGCGCATCCTCGGCAAGCATGACGAAACCGGCGCGGCGCTCGTTTCCTGGGTTGATGAACTGACGCCGTCGGCCCTGGCGCCGATCATCGCGGGGCGCTTGCGGCGCGTTTTTCAAGACCTCAGTTTCGAGGAGGCGCTAGCGGCGCAGGAACGAGCGTCGAAAGCGGCCGACGCTCCCGGCGGCGCCAGGCGCCTCCCCTATTTCTGCTCGGGCTGCCCGCACAATATTTCGACGAAGGTACCGGAAGGATCAAAAGCGCTCGCCGGCATCGGCTGCCACTTCATGGCTTCGTGGATGGACCGGGATACTTCCTCGCTGATCCAGATGGGCGGCGAAGGCGTCAACTGGGCGTCGAAGTCGATGTTCCTGAAGGATCGCCCGCACATCTTCCAGAATCTCGGCGACGGGACTTATTACCATTCCGGCTCCATGGCGATCCGTCAGGCGATCGCCGCCAAAGCCAACATCACCTACAAGATCCTCTTTAACGACGCCGTCGCGATGACCGGCGGGCAGCCGATCGACGGCACGCTGACCGTTCCGGCGATCGCCAATCAGCTGAAATCTGAAGGCGTTGCAAAAATCGTCATCGTTTCCGACCAGCCCGAAAAAATTGTCGATGCGGGCGGCTACCCCTCGGAAATCGAGGTTCGCCATCGCGACGATCTCGATGAGGTTCAGCGCGCACTGCGCGAAATCAAGGGCGTCACCGCCCTGATCTACGAACAGACCTGCGCGGCGGAAAAACGGCGCCGCCGCAAGAAGGGCGAATATCCCGACCCGCCCAAGCGCATTTTCATCAATGAGCTCGTCTGCGAGGGATGCGGCGATTGCTCAAAGCAATCGAATTGCCTTTCGATCGTCCCGAATGAAACCGAGTTCGGCCGCAAGCGGCGGATCGATCAGTCCTCCTGCAACAAGGATTATTCCTGCGTCAAAGGCTTCTGCCCGAGCTTCGTGTCGGTCGAAGGCGGCGAGTTGCGCAAACCCGATTTGAAATCCGCTGACCCCGCGCTTGCGGCCTTTCTGACATCGATGCCGGAGCCGGCGATTCCATCCCTCGGGCGCGCCTACGATCTTCTCGTTGCGGGCGTCGGCGGCACCGGCGTCGTCACCATCGGCGCCATCATCACCATGGCCGCGCATCTTGAAGGCAAGGGCGCAACCGTCCTCGACTTCATGGGATTTGCCCAAAAAGGTGGCGCCGTCCTTTCCTATGTCCGTCTTGGCGCATCGCCCGAGGCCCTCAACCAGGTGCGGATCGACGCAGGCGAAGCCAAAGCCGTCATCGCCTGCGACCTCGTCGTTGCGACCGACCCGCGCTCGCTTGCGGTCCTGCAGCAGGGGCAAACGCGCGCCGTCGCCAACACGGACATTCTCCCGACGGCCGACTTCATCCGCAATCGCAATATCGATTTTGACGGACAGCGCCGCGTCAAGACGTTGAAGAATGCCTGCGGAGACGCCAATGTCGCCGCCATTGACGCGTCGGCGATTGCGCTCCGGCTGCTTGGGGATACGGTGTTTTCGAACATGTTCCTGCTCGGTTTCGCCTGGCAGCGCGGCCTCGTTCCCGTCAGCGGGGCCGCATTGTCGCGCGCGATCGCGCTGAACGGCGTTGAGATCAGGAAGAACGCGGCCGCCTTTGCATACGGTCGCGCCGCCGCGCTCGATGCCGATATCGTCCTCACCGCCGCGGGCCTGACGGCGACGCCTCTGCTCGAAAAGTCGCTCGACGACATTGTCGCGTTGCGCGCTGAATTCCTGACGAACTATCAGAACGCCGCCTATGCGGAGCGGTACCGCGGTTTTGTCGCCGGGATCGCCGGGCAGGCTGTTCGCGTCAAAGGCGGAGAGGCCTTCGTTCGCGCAACCGCGAAATATCTGTTCAAGCTGATGGCGTACAAGGATGAGTACGAAGTCGCCCGGCTCTACACTGACGGCGCGTTCCGAAAGAATGTGTCGAAAGAATTCGCCGGCGACTATCGCATCCGATTTCACATGGCCCCGCCGATTTTCAATCGCGGAATTGACGATCAGGGCCGGCCGCTGAAATCGGTTTTTGGCCCATGGATGTATCGAGTGCTGTCGATTATGAAGCATTTCCGCTTTCTTCGGGGCGGTCCGTTCGATTTTTTCGGGCGCACCGGCGAGCGGCGCCTCGAACGCAAGCTGATCGTGGATTACCGCGCGCGGATCGAAGACATCGCCAGCCGATTGACGCCGGATAATCTCGCGACCGCGATCGCCATCGCCAGCATCCCCGACGACATTCGCGGCTATGGTCCGGTGAAACTAGACTCAATCAGGATCGCGGATGAACGCCTTGATGCGCTTCTGAAATTGTTTAACCGGACCGGCGTCGCCGCGGCGGCATGACAAAGGGCTGACGATGTTCGCAGAACTTTCGACGCTTGAACCGGACGCGCTTCTCGGACTGACTCGCCTCTTCAATGAAGACAAGCGCAAACAGAAGATCGACCTTGGCGTCGGCGTTTTCCGGACGGCGGACAACAGGACGCCGGTGATGGCGGCGGTCGCCCGCGCCCAGCAAAGGCTCGCCGAAAACGAAACGACGAAAGTCTATTTGCCGCCCGAGGGCGCGCCGGGCTTTGAGGCCGCAATCAGGACCTTGGTTTTTGGCGATTTGTCGCCGGAACGCTGCGCAGTCTTGCAGACGCCCGGCGGTTGCGGCGCCCTTCGTGTTGGCGCTGAATTGCTGAAGCGGGCCGGCGCGACGGCGGTTTCAATCGGGACGCCAACCTGGGTGAACCACAAACCGCTGCTCACTGGCGCGGGCCTTGGAATTTCGATGCTCCCCTATTACGACGCCAAGGTCGGCGGCGTCGATTTCGATGCGTTCCACGAAGCGGCGTCGGCGCTTGGTCCGGATGACGCCCTGCTTTTGCACGGCGGCTGCCACAATCCGACTGGCGCCGACCTTGATCGCGGCCAGATCGACGCGATCATTGACCTTGCCGCGGCGAAGGGTTTTCTGCCCTTCGTCGATCTCGCCTATCATGGCTTTGCGCACGGACTTGACGACGACGCCTATATCGTTCGGCGAATGGCGGAGCGCCTCTCCGAGTTTATCGTCGCCTATTCCTGTTCCAAACATTTCGGCCTCTATCGGGAACGCACGGGCGCGCTGATGATGATCGGCGCGAACGCCGGCCGGACCGGGGCGATGAAGAGTCACGCCATCAATATCGCGAGGCAGATTTATTCGATGCCGCCCGCGCATGGCGGCATTCTGGTTGCCGATATTCTGACGACGCCTGACCTCAGTCAGCTCTGGCGGCGCGAACTTGACGAGATGCGGCTGGCGGTCAAAGGCAATCGGACATTGCTGGTCAAGTCGGCGCAGGAACGCCAGCTTGGCGACCGGCTGGACTTTATCGCGCGCCAGCACGGCATGTTCTCGCTTTTGCCGTTGAACGAAACGCAGGTGCTGGCGCTGAGGGATCGTCACGGCGTTTATGTCGCCGGTAACGGAAGGGCCAATTTGTGCGGCGTCAATAAGGGGAACGTCGATCATCTTTGCGGGGCGCTGTCCGACGTGATGCGGATTTAGGGCGCGACGAAACGCGCCTCGAAAAGGCGCCCTTTCCGCACCTCCGATTTCTCGTTTCTCGGCCATCCTCGCGCGGTTCAGCCGCGAAAGGCGCCCTTTTCAGCCTTGTGGAAGGGCGCCCAATTAACCAAAAGCGCATTCCTCGCGAACAGCGCGCAGCCGGGCGCCGCGCGAAAACGGCGCCTCGCGCCGCCCGCTTTCTCGTATGCATCGCCGGCCAGCCCGTGAGAACCGGACCGGCGACAAACCGGACTTGTCAAACCGGGCGCATCGCGCCCCATGCAAGTAAGACGAACGAGAACCCCCAAACGTGACAAGATTCCAAAAAATATTTTTTTGAGGGCAGGCCGCCGACTAACGCCCCGTCATGCTGACGAAAGTCAGCATCCTGAGCGGCGCCGGGAATCGCCCGTGACCCTGGACCCTGACTTACGTCAGGGGGACATCTGGAGGACATGTTTGCCTGGGCCCCGGCGTCGTGGTTAACGCGCTTGGTGATTGTTCGCGGCAGGGGCGCTCGTGCGCGGCCGGTTTGCTGCGAATTTTTCTCCCCGTCCAATCAAAACCCCGGCGGCCGCTCCCGGGCGACGGCGAGTTGCTCTTCAATCGCGCAGCCGAGGGCGATGATCTTGCCCTCTTCGAACAGATTGGCCCACAGGCTGACGCCGCGCGGCGTTCGAAAGGTTTCGCCGCCCGCCGCTTTATCCGGATCGCCCGAGAGGTCGCGGTTCGGCGTCTGTGCAAAGCCGGCTCTCAGCGCCAGTTGCGGATGCCCGGTGCAATTGGTCGCGAGCAGGGCGCCGCCCGCCCGGTGCGGGCCGATCAGCGCGTCGAACCCTGCAAACGCGGCCGCCATGTCCTGCATCAGACGCCGGCGCAGACGATCGACCTGCACATAATCGACGGCCGGAAAAAATCGCGTCTGACGCCAGGCGTTCGGCCATGCTTCCGGCGCCTGCCAGCCGAGCTCGTCGTCGCGGTTCGAAAGCGTCAGATCCGAAAACGCCGCCGCCGCTTCAACGACGACGATCTGGTCCAGCACGCCGACATCCTGTTCCGGCCACGGAAATTCCTTCACCGTCACGCCGAGCCTGCGGACTGCTTCAAGAGCGGCTTTGTCCGCCGCATCTCCTTTTTCAAACCAGGCCGGGACAAAGCCGACCGTCATTGCGGTCAGGTCCGCTTTGCCGTCATAGGCAAATCCGAACCGCGCGGCGCCTGGATCATCGGCGTCATAGCCGTTGATTTCCGACAGCACGATCGCCGTGTCTTCAACCGACCGGCAGATCGGGCCCGTTTTGTCGAGCGACCAGCAGAGCGTCATCAGGCCCGCGCGCGACACCCGCCCGAAAGTCGGCCTGAGGCCGACCGTTCCGCAGCGCTCGGACGGAGAAATGATCGAACCGAGGGTTTCGGTGCCGATCGAAAAGGAGCAAAGGCCCGCCGCGGTCGCGGACGCCGAGCCGGCGCTCGACCCGCTCGATCCTTCGGACAAGTTCCACGGATTTTTGGCGACGCCGCCAAACCATTTGTCCCCGTATGCGATGGCGCCGAGCGCGGTCTTGCCGAGAAGCACCGCCCCGGCGCTCTTCAGTTTGCGGACGATTTCGGCGTCGGTCTCGGGGACGCGTTCGCGGTAGGGTTCAGCGCCCCATGTTGTCGGAATACCCGCGGTGTCGGCGAGGTCTTTCAGCGCGTAGGGAATGCCATGCAAAGGACCGCGGTCGCGGCCCCTGGCGAAATCGGCGTCCGCGGCGGCCGCCTGCGCGCGCGCAAGATCGGCGGTGACCGTGATAAACGCCGAAAGGCGTTTATCGAGGCGCTCAACTCTCTCCAGATAGATGTCCGTGAGTTCAGCCGACGAGACCGCCTTGGACCGGAGCCAGACGCCCTGTTGCGCGATGCTGGCGTAAGCGATGTCCGCCGCCGTCTTCGGCATCGGCGCGGAATAGGCGCCGCCAAGCACAAGCGTGTTCTTCTGTGATTTGATTTTGCTTCGCGGGAGCCGCGGATTGAAAACAAGCGCCGGCGCCTCCTGATTGCCAAGTTCGACCGACCGGATTTTGGCCAGGGTCTCCAGCGTCGTTTCAAGCCCTTCCAGCATCATCGCCCGCTCGTCGGGCGAGAACGACAAAGCGTTGAGTTTCTCGGCCTCGGCGATCGTCTTGGCCGTGAGGCCGGGTTTGGCGCCGCTCTCCGGCAGCGCCTTCTTCGCTGCGGCATTCTTTTTCGCATTCTCGCGGGAGCAGCCAGCGAGCGGAAATGCGCCGCCAAAAATTCCGCCGAGGGCGGCGCCCTTGATGAGCGCGCGTCGGGACGTTGACATGAGAGTTCCCCTCTTCCGGGCATTCCGCCGTGCGCCGGGAGAATGCGCATCCCTGCCTTCCTTGGCAAGCGCGAAGGAGTTGACCCAGAAGTCAATTTCTTGACATACCAAAGCGCCGTTGCTGCGAGCGACCGATGAACCGGGATTTTTATGAGCGCGTCGACACGACGCTTGCTGAACTTCGCGAACAGGGGCTTGAAAAACTTGAACGCGAAATAACTTCCGCTCAGGGGCCTGAGATCGAGGTGTTGCATAACGGCAAGAAAATTCGCGTTCTGAATTTCTGCGCCAACAATTATCTGGGGCTCGCGGACCATGCTGAAATCGTCAAGGCGGCGAAGCAGACGATGGACGAGCGCGGGTTTGGCATGGCGTCTGTCCGGTTCATTTGCGGAACGACGGACCTTCACCGCAAGGTCGAGCGCGAACTCGCGGCCTTCCTCGGCTACGAGGATTCCATTCTGTTCCCCGCCTGTTTTGACGCCAATGGCGGGGTATTCGAGCCGCTGCTTGAAGCCGACGACGCGATCATTTCGGACGCGCTGAACCATGCGTCGATCATTGACGGGGTCCGCCTGTCCAAGGCGAAGCGCTACCGCTTTGCGAACGCCGACATGACCGATCTCGAGGCGCAATTGAAGCAGGCGGACGCGGACGGCGCGCGCACCAGGCTCGTTGTCACCGACGGCGTTTTTTCGATGGACGGTTACATCGCGAAGTTGCGGGAAATTTGCGATCTGGCCGACCGCTACAAGGCGCTGGTCATGGTCGATGACTGCCACGCGACCGGGTTCATGGGGCCGGCGGGGCGCGGCACGCCGGCCCATTGCGGCGTCGAGGGCCGTGTTGATATCCTGAGCGGTACGCTCGGAAAAGCGCTCGGCGGCGGCATGGGCGGCTTTATTTGCGCGAAAGCCAATGTCGTCCATTTGCTGCGCAACCGCGCGCGGCCTTACCTTTTTTCCAATGCGCTGACGCCGGCGCTCCTCGGCGCAACCTTGAAAACGCTTGAAATCGTCAAAGCGGGCGATGCGCTTCGCGCGCAGCTATTCCGCAATGCCGGGCGTTTCCGCGAAGGAATGGCGAAAGCGGGTTTCAACCTGCTGCCGGGCGAGCATCCGATCATTCCGGTCATGCTCGGCGACGCGCGTGTTGCGCGCGACATGGCGGCGGCGCTGATGGATGAAGGCGTCTATGTCACCGGGTTCTCGTTTCCGGTCGTGCCGAAGGGGCAGGCGCGCATCAGGACGCAGATGTGCGCCGGGCATACGGACGATCAGGTCGATCGCGCGGTCGCGGCGTTTACAAAAGTCGGCAAGGCCCTCGGGGTTATCTAGAAACCCTGTACGACAAACGAATTCGTCATCGTCGAAGCGAACGACCGCAACCGGACGACGGGCGGCAAGGACTGCCCAGGGCAGCCGGCGCAAAATTCGTATCGCGCCTCGTCGCCCATCCTTCGAGACAAGGCGCCGTAGGCCCTACCGCGCCTGCGTCAGCCGCTGCGCGATATCCGCCCAGTCTCTCCCCGGCGCCGTCGCCAGCAGCGGGCGGTCGCGGCTCGTCTGCGGCGCATAGTCCTCGCCCGTATCGAGCCAGCGCGCCGCGCCGCCAAGTTCCTCCAGCATCATCGCGCCGGCGGCGTGGTCCCACGGATGAATGCGGCTTGAAAGCTTGAAATCGACATCGCCGGCGAGGAGCTTCAAATAGGCGTAGACGGAGCAATGGCCGGGCCGCGAGACGACATTGCGCTTCAGGTTGAAGGTCAGCCGGTCACGCCATTCGGGCGTCAGCCAGCCGGTCGATCGCAGACCCGACGGCTTTTCTTCCCGTTGCCGCCTGGTTTTGATCGCGGAGCCGCGCCACGTCACTCCTTCGCCGCGCGACCCGATGGCGATCGAGCGATCGGGAATGGCGTGGATCCAGCCCATCAGCGTGCGCCCGTCTTCGACATAGGCGACGATCGTGCCGAACTCATCGACGCCGTTGACGAAGTTCCGCGTTCCATCGAGCGGATCGACGATCCAGCAGCGCGCTGTGTCGCCGAGCTTTGCCATGATCGCCGGATCGGCGGACGCCGCCTCCTCGCCGATGAACGCCGCGCCGGGCGTCAATTCCAGAAGCGCGCGCCTGAGCGCCTGTTCAGCCGCTTCATCGACGATCGTCACCAGATCGCCGGGGTCGGTCTTTGCGCGGACGGCGCCAGCCGCGAGCTTTCGGTAATGGGGAACGATTTCGGAATTCGCGATATCGGAAATAATCGCGGCGACCCGCTCGGGATCGGGTCTCATGCGATCAGGCGGCGGGCGACGGCGTTGTCGCGCCGAAATTCCGCGCGCGGATAAAGTTTGCGGAACTGGCCGATCGCCTTTTCACTGAGCCGGACCTTGACCGTGACTTGCCCGTCCTCGATCCCGTCATCGGCGTTCTCGCCGCGGACGTCGCCATTGGCGTGGAGCCATGCAAGCGGCGCGCCTTCACCGCCGCCGATCGTCACCAGGACCGTTTCACGGTCAGCCGTCACAACAGCGTCGATGAGCGAGCGGAGAGCATCGGCGCCCTCGCCGCTGATCGCCGAAACGCCGAGCCGCACCGGTGAAGCCGCAAACGCCGCCTTGTCGCTTTCATCAAGTAAATCAATCTTGTTCATCACTTCGATGATCGGCGCGCCATCTTCCGCATCGACGCCGAGTTGGCCGAGGACTTCCAGCACATCCTCGCGCTGCGCTTCCGAATCGGGGTGCGCGGCGTCGCGGATGTGCAGAATCAGGTCGGCCTCGTTCACTTCCTCAAGCGTTGCGCGGAAGGCGGCGACGAGCTGCGTCGGCAGGTCGGAGATGAAACCGACCGTATCGGACAGTATGATGCGCTGGCCCGACGGCAGGTCAACGGCGCGCATGGTCGGGTCGAGGGTTGCAAACAACTGGTCGCGCGCGATCACGTCGGACTGCGAAAGCCGGTTGAACAAAGTCGATTTGCCGGCGTTCGTATAACCGACAAGCGCCACGACCGGATGCGGCGCCTTGCGCCGCTTTTCCCGTTGCAGCGACCTTGTCCGCCGCACCCGTTCCAGCCTGCCCTGCAGTCGCCTGATCTTCTCCTCGATGGCGCGCCGGTCGCTTTCGATCTGCCGTTCGCCGGGACCGCCGAGAAACCCGCGGCCGCCGCGCTGTCGCTCAAGGTGGGTCCACGACCGCACCAGCCGCGATTTCTGATAGGTGAGGTGCGCCAGATCGACTTGCAGCCGTCCTTCGGAGGTTCTGGCGCGAGCGCCGAAAATTTCAAGGATCAGCGCCGTCCGGTCGAGGACTTTGGCGTTCCAGGCTTTCTCAAGATTGCGATGCTGCACGGGCGAGAGCCCCGCATCGACAATGACAAGACCCGGACGCGGCGTGCGGCCGTCCAGATTTTTGAGGACCGCATCGACCCGGCCGGCGCCCAACAGCGTCGCGGGACGCGGCTTTACGATCGGCGCGATTTCGGCGTTGACGACGTCAAGATCGATCGCCTCGGCTAAGCCAACAGCCTCCTCCAGCCGCGCCGCCGGGGTCCGCCGGCGTTCCTCGCCGGCAAACGCCGCATGAATGACGCACGCGGCGCCAAAGTCAGTTTCGCCGCTATCGCCGTCTGTAATCGTCAAGGAAAATTATTCGCTTTCTTCACCATTCCACAAATTGATCGCCTGCGCCGGCATCACCGTCGAGATTGCATGCTTGTAGACGAGTTGGACCTGTCCTTCCCGCTTTAGCAGCACGCAGAAATTATCAAACCAGGTCACGACACCCTGCAGCTTGACGCCATTCACCAGAAAAATCGTGACCGCGACTTTATCTTTCCGGACGTGGTTCAGAAAGACGTCCTGAAGATTCTGTTTTTTGTCAGTCATTGTTTTCTTCAGGCCCCTTCCGGAAGATTGCTGCGTCGCACAAATCAATACTGGCTCGGGAATTTGCCGGATGCAACCTGTTTCAAACCGGACCGCCGGTTGCGGAGCAATGCTCGATATAGGCCTGCCGGAGCCGGGCGGCGATCGGCCCCGGTCTGCCGTCGGCAATTTTCGCTGCATCAATCGCGATAACGGGCGTCACCAGATTCATCGCCGAAGTGATAAAGGCTTCGCGGGCGCCCTGCGCCTCCTCGCGTGTAAACGGCCGCTCGTCGATCCTGAGTTGCAGGCTTTCAGCGCAGGAGATCACCGTCTGCCTCGTGATGCCGCCAAGGATCTCGCACCCGAGCGGATGCGTGACGAGCGTTCCGTCGGCGTCGACGATCCAGGCATTCGACGAACCTCCTTCCGTAACTTTGCCGTCCCGGATCAGCCATGCTTCGGCTGATCCCATTTTCTTCGCCTGTTCCTTCGCGAGGATATTGGGAAGCAGCCCGACGGACTTGATATCGACGCGGCCCCATCGGATATCCGGCTGAGTAATAACCGCGACCCCTTTTGCCGCAATGGCGTTCAACCGCGCGAGATTGAACGGCTTTACAGTCATGACAAGCGCCGGGATCGTTTCCTCAACCGGGAACGGATGATTGCGCGGCGCGACGCCCCGTGTCGCCTGCAAATAGACGTAACAGTCGCCGAGCCTGTTCTTCGCGACGAGCCTCGCCATGACAAGCCGAAGCGCGCGTTCGCTCATCGGCCGTTTGATATGAAGCTCCCGCAAGGAGCGCTCCCAGCGCGCGAGATGACCGTCAAGATCCCAGAAACGGCCGCCGACAAACAAGACGACTTCGTAAATGCCGTCCGCGAACTGATAGCCGCGATCCTCAATATGGACATACGCCTCTCGCAGCGGCGCATAGGATCCGTTTACATAGGCGACCCTCGGCATCGTCTTCAGCCTCTCAATTTTGATCAAAAATAGTCGATGCTGACGCGGAACATCTGCTCGACATCCTTCACATGGTCCCGAAGCGCCATCAGGACAATTCTGTCGCCCGGTTTGATCACGGTCATGCTGTTCGGCATTGACACTTCGCCGTCACGGAAAACCGCGCCAATCATCACGCCATCAGGCAAATCGGCGTCTTTGAGGGGCTTGTTGATAAGAGGCGACGTATCGAGGGCGATTGCATCGATCAGTTCCGCCTCGCCGTCAGACAGCGAATAGACGCCCTTGATGCGGCCGCGGCGAATGTGCTGCAAAATTGTCGAAATCGTCGTTGCTCTTGGATCGACGAAGCGGTCAATCCCCACAGCCTCCGCAACAGGCCCATAGTCCTGATCGTTGATGAGCGCCATGGCGCGCCGCGCGCCCTCCCGTTTGGCGACGACGGAAGCCAGAATGTTGACCTGATCGTTGTCGGTGACGGCGACGACCGTCTCGGCTTCTTCAACGCCGGCTTCCCTCAGCAGCGCCCGGTCAAGGCCGTCGCCTTGCAGGACAATGGTCCGCTCGAGCTCGGCCGCGATTGCTTCGGCGCGGCCGCGGTCGCGCTCGATCAGGCGGATTTTGATGTTGCCGAGCTTTTCAAGCCCGGCGGCAACGTAAAGTCCGATGTTTCCGCCGCCAATGATGATCACCCGCCGCGCCTGCCGTTCGGTCTTGCCCATGATATCGAGCGCCCGGCCGACATCGTTGCGGTCGGCGATGAAATAGATGTCGTCATCCGCAAAAAGCTGGTCGTCGGCATGCGCGCGCCATATCCGCTCTTCGCGCCGGATCAGGACGATCGTGATCTTCAGATCCGGAAACAGTTCCGCGACCTGTCGCAACGGAGAATTGAGGATCGGGCAATCTTCTCTCAACCTGACGCCGACCGCCCACACCTTGCCATCGACAAACGCCTTCGTTTCAAACGCGCCGGGGATCGACATCCGCTGAATGATCGCCTCGCTCACCTCGCGCTCGGGTGAAATGATGACGTCGATCGGCATGTGATGGCGGGCAAAGAGGTCGGAATAGCGCGGATCGAGATAACCTTCAGCGCGAATTCGGGCGATCTTGGTCGTCACATTGAACAGCGTATGCGCAATCTGGCACGCAATCATGTTCACTTCGTCGGAGTAGGTGACGGCGATGATCATGTCGGCTTCGCGCGCGCCGGCTTCGGCAAGAACGTCCGGGTATGATCCGTTACCGACGACGCCGCGCACGTCCAGCCGTTCCGAGATGGCGCGGATCAGCTCTTTCGACTGATCGATAACGGTGACGTCATTATTTTCGATCGCGAGACGGCGCGCGATTCCGAACCCGACGCGGCCGGCGCCGCAGATGATTATGCGCATGTCATGATCCCGGGTTCAGCCGCGGTCGTCCCCCTCAGGCGCTTTCAACGCGCGCGGCGCCGCCGACGCCGAGCGCCTTCAGCTTGCGGTGCAGCGCCGAACGCTCCATGCCGATGAACGCCGCGGTTCGCGATATATTGCCGCCGAAGCGGTTGATCTGCGCGATCAGGTACTCACGCTCGAACCGTTCGCGCGCCTCGCGCAACGGGAGTGCAATGATCTGTTCAAGACCCTCGCCCGCGGGGATCGAAAGACCAGCGTCAATAATCTCGGCCGGGAGATGATCGCAGGTGATGTCCAGATTGGGATCACGCCCCATGAGGATCAGCGTGCGTTCGATAACGTTGCGAAGCTGGCGGACATTTCCCGGCCAGTAATAAGCCTGCAGCGCCGCCATCGTTTCCGCGGAAAGACTGCGCTTTGGAAAACCCGACGCGCGCGCAATCCGGTCGATGAAATAGGCGGCCAGCGCCGGAATATCGTCGCGGCGCTCGGACAGCGACGGGGCCATGATCGAGACGACGTTCAGCCGGTGATAGAGATCTTCCCTGAATCGTCCGTCCGCCGAATCCGCGAGGAGATCGCGCGAGGTCGAAGAAATGATGCGGACATCGACACTGACGGGGGTGTCGCCGCCGACCCGCCGGAAGCGCTGATCGACCAGAACGCGGAGGATTTTCCCTTGCGTTTCGAGCGGCATGTCGCCAACTTCGTCGAACATCAGCGTACCGCCATGCGCGCGTTCCATGAGGCCGATGGATTTCGGCCTTCCCCCTTCGCCCTCGACGCCGAACAGCTCCTCTTCAACTCTCTCCGGCGCGATTGTCGCCGCGCTGACAACGATGAACGGCTGTGAGGCTCTCCCGGATTTTGTGTGCAGGAGGCGTGCGATCACTTCCTTTCCGGCCCCTGAAGGCCCGGCGATCAGCACCCGCGAGCGTGCGTCGGCGACCCGGTCGACCACGGCGCGCAGAGCATTGATCGCCGTCGATGACCCGATGAGGCCCCAATCGGGTCCGCGCTCGCGCAGTTCGACATTTTCGCGCTTCAGCCGCATCGTTTCGAGCGCCCGGTTGATGACAAGAACGAGCCGGTCCGCATTGAACGGCTTCTCGATGAAATCGTAGGCGCCTTTCTTGATCGCGGCGACCGCGGTTTCGATCGTTCCGTGCCCGGAGATGATGACGACTGGCAGTTCCGGATGAACCTTTTTGACTTCCTGGAGGATTTCAATCCCGTCCATCGCGGAATTCTGCAGCCAGACGTCGAGAACGATTAGACCCGGAAGGCGATCGCGGATGGCTTTGAACACCCCGTCGGAATTCGCAGCCGTGCGAGGACTGAACCCTTCGTCTTCGAGGATGCCGGACACAAGATCGCGAATGTCGGCTTCGTCATCGACGACCAGAATATCAATGCCCATACGGTTCTTCCTACTATTTACTGTTATTCGGCCGCCGCGACCGACAACGAC
Organism: Parvularculaceae bacterium; assembly: GCA_041744115.1. GTDB lineage: Bacteria > Pseudomonadota > Alphaproteobacteria > Caulobacterales > Parvularculaceae > Amphiplicatus. Next base: position 23,175 of record JBGTLL010000158.1, read on the forward strand.
ACTTCGTTTCCAACCGCGAGCGGAAGCGTAAGATTGACAATCGCGCCGCTCGGCCCAAGTTCATTGCAGTCGTCAAAGAAAAGCGCGCCTTCATGCTCTTCGATGACCTTCTTGACAATGGCGAGTCCGAGACCGGTGCCTTTGACGCGCGTCGTCATATAGGGTTCCGTCAACCGGTGCCGTTCCGATTTCGGCAAGCCGACCCCATTGTCGGTCACCGAAATACGCGCGCGGCCGTCGCGGCTCATGACCTTGATCCTGATCCGCCCGGCCGCTTGCGGCCGCGCGTATTCTGACGGCGGCGCATCAGTCCGCGCGCCAATCGACTCTCCCGCGTTCTTCAGGAGGTTTCCGAGCGCCTGCGCAATGAGACGGCCGTCACACCGCACAATGACGGCATCGGCCGGCGTTTCCACTTCGAACTCGATATCCGGAAACGCGACGCGCTGAGGAAAAACGGCGCTTCTGACAATTTCGCGAATGTCCTCCAGGGCGATCACAGGTTTGGGCATCCGCGCGAATGACGAGAACTCATCGACCATGCGGCCAATATCGCCGACTTGCCGGATAATGGTTTCCGTGCATCTGTCGAAAACTTCCGGCGCGTCCTTGATCTGGCCGAGATACTTCCGGCGCAATCGTTCGGCCGAAAGCTGGATGGGCGTCAGCGGATTCTTGATTTCATGGGCGATACGGCGCGCGACGTCGCCCCAGGCGGCGGACCGCTGCGCGCTGATCAGCTGGGTGATATCGTCAAAGGTGACGACAAAGCTCCGTTCGCCGTCAACGTCGTCGCTGACGATGCGGACGCTGAGCGTCCTTGCTCTGCCGTCGCGATCGACGCTGATTTGCTCCGCGACTTCCGCGTAAGGCGGCTTTGACGCGGCGTTGAAAAGGTCCCTGGCTTCGGGCAGGACGTCTGCGAATGGCCGCCCGATAAATGTTAAGTCGTCCTGTTCGACGATTTCAGCCGCCGAGCGGTTTGCGATCGTGATCCGTCCGCTGGCGCCGACGCCAAAGACGCCGGCGGATACCCCGGACAGCACCGCTTCGGTGAAACGCCGCCGGCGGTCGAACTGCTTGTTGGTGTCAATCAGGTCATCGCGCTGCGTCTGGAGTTGCGCCGTCATGTGATTCATCGACCGCGCGAGGACGCCAAGTTCGCCGTCGTCTTTTTGCACCTCGACGCGCGCGCCGAGCTCGCCGGACGAAACCCGCCCAGCCATCAGCACGAGCCGCCCGATCGGCTGCACAATGCGCGTCGCCGCCCACAAAGCGAGCCAGATCGCGCCGAAAAGGATAATGAAGGCGAGAATGACATAGCCCGCGAGGAAAATCCGCTCGGTGCGCGACCGGCTGACCTGCGCTTCTTCCCAATCGCTTTTGAGCGCGCTGACAGCGATCAGACGCCGTGTCGTTTCTTCTTCCATTGGCTGGTAAGCGATGAGATAGCCATTCTCGTATTCGGCGATCCGCAAAATGATGCGGAATTTGTCGAATTCCCTGTCGTCATTGACGCCGAAACTGCCGGCCCCCGGTTCATTGAGGCCGTCCATGGTCTCCCGCGACGGCAGCCGGTACGAACCGGGGCGCACTTCCGCCCTGACCAGCACGCGGCCCTTGCCGTCGATGACATAGAGCGCATCGAGCCCGCGAACCGCGGCTTGCGCGAAGAGATATTCGCGAAAGCTGACCGGCGTTCCCTCAAGGCCGAGGCCTTTTTCCTCCCAGCGCCGGACGTCATAGGCGATATTCTGAAGTTTCAGTTCGGCTTCCGCTTTCTTGAATTCGATCAGGCCGTTGGCGAGATCGCGGGCCGTGTTCTGATAATTCTCGATGCGCTCGCCAAAGACGTCGTTGAGGCTTGACCGAAGGATGGTGAAAGCAAACAAAAAAGCGATGATCGCCGGAACCACGGCGACCGCTGAAAAAAGCCAGACGAGTTTCAGATGCGTCGCCGATCCGGCAAGCTGGTTCCGCCGGTCCGACCAGACATGCCAGAGCCGCGCGCCGATCAGCGAGGCGAAGGCCGCCGCGATCACGACATTGCCAACGATGAGCGCGATCAGCAGGCCGCGGTCGGCATGCTCCACCGCCGGCGACAGGAGAAACCAGGTGGTGACGAACGCGACGATGCCGGCCCCGGCGAGCGCCGCCGCCGCCGTGGCGTTCGACATCGCCCATTTAGGAAGCAGCTTGCGCGCGCCGCTGAGCGGCCCGCCGATACTCGGCGTGCTTGAATGTGCGTCGTCCAGGCTAATCGCGCCCTCGTGAGCTACCATCCCCGCAATGGGGACACCAAAAACCCTCGCCCGCCCCCGACGGACGCGACGGCCAGCAGAAAAAGCCGCCGCCGCAGCTGCGGAGCATGCATTCGATGTTGCTAAAAATCAACACAAATGTTGCCGGAAAGACGCAGCGCGTATGGAGGCTGTCTGGTCCCGCTCCCATCCTGTGACGCGAGCGCAGCGGCGCGCTCCTCAGGATAAAGGTTTCGTAATTTCGGCGTCCTGGATGAGTTGATCTGGTTGAGGCGTTTCCGGCGACGGCGATGATGGCGGCTTGGAATGACGTGCCATCGTGTTGGAGACGCTTTCAGCGGCGATCGAGGCCTTAAGATCAGCATCCGCCTTGAGGTGACTGGCGATCTCGGTGGCGGGGGCGTTCTTGCGCCGCGGGCGATCAGATCGGCCGGCTGGCGGCGCGCGGCCGAGCCCTTCGGCGTCGGCCGAAGACCGAGCCGGGAGTCCGTCGCCGAAGAGAGCTGGCGACCATCGATCCAGTTCCTGGCGACATCGCCGCCCCTGTCAACTCTACAGCTCAAACGCAAAGTACGGGCGAGCAGCCAAGCGCTTCGAGACGGTCCTTATAGACCAAGGATGGCCACCGGGCCTCGTCCGCCAGCGCACGATGCCAGATCCGCAAGAGACAAGGATGGCGGCGCGCGGCGCTGTTCCAGACAAATCGTCCGACCCCTAGCCATTATCGCCCTCCGCCGTCGACCGCTTCAAGGCCGCAGCGGCGGCGCCGGCAAGCGTGAGCGAAATGCCGATCGTGATAACGGTCGCGGTCCATCCGTTGGCGTCAAAAATCTGTCCAAGCACCGCCGCGCCGACAAGGCCGCCAAAATAGTAGGATGACAGATACATGCCGCTCGCCGCCGCGCGATCATGTCTGGCGGCGCGGCCGACGAAGCCGGTCGCCGTCGCCTGCGCGAAAAACGTCCCGACGCCGACAATGGCGAGGCCAGCGAGAATGACGGGCAGCGTCGTTGACAGCAGCAGCGGCAATCCGATGAGGGCAAGGCCGATCGATGCGAAGAAACTGAGGCGCGCGCCGAAACGCGCGGCGACTTTGCCGGCGAGCGGCGTCGTGATCATCGACGGCAGGAAGACGAAATAGACCAGCCCCAGCGCCATCGGCGACAGCTGGATCGGCGCGGCCGCGAGGACGAAGTTCACATAGGTGAACGTGCCGATGAAGGCGAAGAGAATGAGGAACCCGATCAGGAAACTTGTTCTGAGGCAGGCATTGCCAAGATGGCCCGCCATCACCGCAAGCGGCGCCCGCGCCGGCTCGCCGCCATTGGCCATCGGCCGGGCGTTCTTCAGCGCGAGCCTGGCGACGACGGCGCCCGCGAGATTGAGCGCGGCGAAGAAAATGAAGTTGGCCGGGACGCCGAACGAATCCGCGATGGTTCCCGAAATCAGCCGGCCGACGAGATTGCTGGCGACGACGCCGGTGACATAGGCGGCGAGCGCCGTTGCGGATTGCGCCGCCGTGCAGCGCTCCGAAAGGTAGGACATCGTCAACGAGAACGCCGTGACCATGAAAAGGCCCTGGACGATTCTCAGTCCCGTGAACGTCGCAAGGTCGGTCGCAAACGCCAGCGCCAATGTCGGGATCGACAACGCGGCAAGGCTGATCACGACGCCGGCGCGGCGATTGATCCGGCCGCCGAAAAACACCACCGCAAGGCCGGCGATCGCCATCCCCATCGTGCTCGCGTTCGCGGCAAATCCGATCGCGGAGGGGGTCGCACCGTATCGTGCGGCAAGCGACGGCAGAATCGCCTGCGCCGCGAAGAGATCGACAAGCGTCAGGAAACCGATCAATCCGATGATGACCGGCGTTCCGGAAAACCGCGCGTGCGGCGCAAGCATGGCGGCGGTCATGGTCGGCGCTCCCTCGGTTCTGAAAATGGGCGGGCGCTGCGCCTTGAGGAGAGAGTGCGGCGCGGCGCCCGCCCTGCGCAAACTACACGCGGCGTTTGCGCAACGGGTTCCGATTATTCGTCGCGCTTGATGTCAGCGGCGTAAAGGACCGCCGGCGTCGTTCCTTCGTTCTTCCACCAGTGCATCACGCCGGCGATTTCCTTCGAGATTTCGCCTTCTTTGTGGAGGACGCCGACGCTGCAATCGCTGCGGAATTCGGTGATTTCGCCGGACGCGGTCAGGATCAGCGCGGGCCGGTCCTTGTGATCATGCCACGGAACGACGCCGCCCGGCTGGACGACAAGCTTGCGGAAACGCAGCCGGCGCTGGTCCAGGCCCTCGATCTCCGCGCCGAGATCGATCGCCGAAAGCTCTTCATCGGTCACGTCCTTCGGCGCCATTTCGCCGCTCGCGCGGACGCCCGGTTTCATTTTTCCGGCCGGGCATTCGCCGGCGTGAGCGGCGGAAGCGGTGAACACGAGCAGCGCTGCGAGGCCTGCGCCAACGCCGGGTTTCACCAGGGCGGTGGTTCTGTTTGTCATGCGTCACTCCATCTGGTTGTTGCCGCCGTCACGGATGACGTCGCGGCATGTTTCGAAGACGCCTGATCCTTACTGCCGCCGGAGACGAGGTAGAATTTGAAATAAGGCATGGCTTCGATGCGGCGGACGCATCGCGCCGCCGGGCGTTTGTCGGCAACTGCGTTGCTCAATTGCTGCATTGATTTTCGGTTGGACGCTCAGGATGAGGATTTCTTTGTTGAAACGAGTATCTCCCTCATGCGAATCTTGCGCCCGCCCAGTCGACGCGGCGCCAAAAAACGCGCCGCCCGACTGCTTTTCAGCGCGAGCGGCGCGTTCCCGTTCCCTCCCGAAAACGGGGAGTGGCGCGGCCGGTTTTGTTGTTATCGGCCGCGCATGCCGGAAAGGCCGGATATCAGGGTCAAAAGACCCCCGCCCCCCGCAAGATAAGTGCCCCACTGCACCGCATGCATGCCGCCTTCGGTCTGCATCTGGGCGAGGAGGTAAAACCCGATCGCGGCGACGACGACAGCGCCCGCGAACATCGTGACGGCGCTGGTCAGGCGCCCGAAAATCGGAATGAGGCCGATGATTGCGAGCGCCGCTGCAATCGCGGAAACGACGATCGCGCCGAACATGAATTTGCCTTTGAGGTCGCCCTTCGGCTCGCAGTCGCCCGCCAGCGAAAAATTCTTCTCAATCCAGCAATCGACCGTCGGTCCGACATAATATTGGCCGGTCAGCGTATCGGTCCGTGAACCGGATTCGCTCCCCGTCACTTTCTCGCTATAAATCGGCGCAAAGAACAATGTCGCGATGACTGCCAGCGGCAGAAATATTCTGATCATGCGAGCCCCCGTTGACCCCGGAAAAGACGACCCGCAGTTTAGCGCCCCGGCGCCCAAAAGGAAGCGGCGCATCGGCAACAGGCGGCTTTCAAATTCCCTTGCCGCAATGCAGCATGATATAATTCGCGTTCCCCAACCTGACGGTCCATGAATGGTTAAACAGATATTCCGGATGGCGGCGGCGCAAGCGGCGCCGGTGCTTTTCGACAAGGCGGCCTCGACCGAAAAAGCGTGTCGGCTGATCGCCGAGGCCGGCGCCAAGGGCGCCGACCTTGTCGCCTTTGGCGAGACGTGGCTCCCCGGCTATCCGTTCTGGGTCGAAGGTCAGGTGCAGGATCTCACCTGGGAAGCGAGCGCCGCCTATCTTGAAAACGCGGTCGTCATCGGCGGCGCTGAAACGGACGCGTTGTGCGAGGCGGCGCGCGCGGCGGGTATCGACGTCGTCATCGGCGTCGCGGAGAAGGATCCGATCACCGAAGGCGCCGCCTATTGCACGGCGCTGACGATCAGCCGCGAGGGCGTCATTCTCGGCCGGCATCGCAAGCTGAAGCCGACGCATGCCGAACGCATCATCTGGGGCGATGGGGACGCGGTCGGGCTGAAGGTTCACGCCCGTGACTACGCGAAGATCAGCGCGCTGAATTGCTGGGAGCATCAGATGATGCTGCCCGGCTACGCGCTGGCCGCGCAAGGAACGCAGGTCCATTGCGCGCTCTGGCCGGGCTGGGAGAAAATTCCGCGCAAGGAGGAATATTGCTGGGCGCGGCAGCACCTGCTCTCGCGCAGCTTTGCGAGCCAGGCCGCCGCCTATGTCATCTGCGCGGCGGGCCTGAGGCTCGCAAGGCACATTCCCGACCGTTGGAAACCCCTCGGCGTCTGGGAGCACACGGGCCAGTCCATAATCATCGATCCGCGCGGCGAAATCATCGCCGGACCGATCGACGGTGAAGGCATTCTCTATGCGGACGGATCGCTGGATGTTGTGCGCGCCGCCAAAGCCGCCTGCGACATTGCCGGCCACTACGCGCGCCCCGACATTTTCCGCCTCATCATCGACGACCGGGCGCGGCCGACCGCGGAATTCGCGAGAGCGGGCGAACCCATTGCACCGCGGGCTGACTAGACTAGGTCCTGTTGACAAAGTAATTAATCCGTAGGCGGATGGATGCGATGTGCAGGAAGCCGGTGTAGCTGTCTGCGGTTTTGTCATATCGGGTTGCGACGCGGCGTGAATTTTTGAGCTTGTTGAAGCAACGCTCGACGCGGTTTCTCAAGCCGTAGATGTGCCGATCAATTTCAATCTGCACTTTACGCCCGCTGCGCATCGGAATGACGGCGACGCCGCCTTTGACCTCCATGTCGTCGCG
>JBGTLL010000159.1:0-18096 GCA_041744115.1 Parvularculaceae bacterium
AGGCCAGCTTTCAACCGCCGGCGTCTGGGGATGGAAGACAGCGCTCAATCAGTTTGCTATCGTGTTCAAAGGCAGAATGCCAAACCAGATCTGAAACCTATGCCGGTTAAGCACCTTACACAGAATATCTGACAGGCTCTCCAGCGCCCGAGAAAGACGCCGCTGTCCTGAAAGAGCCCCGCCTCCTCGATGTCCTTCTTGTCGGCCCAGCGCGCCGAACCGTAGGTCGTGACGTTGCGGTTCTGCCGCGCCCGCCACAAGGACCCGGCGATCGCCGCCGCCGCGCCGAGCATCCCGCCCGACGCGGCGATGGCGCCGCCGCGCATGAAGACGTCGGGGGCATACGCCTCATACGCGAACCACCACTCGAACAATCGCCACGGGTAATAGACAGGCCAGTCGCCGGCGATGAACCATGGCCGCCCGAGTGCTGGGTCGAACCCGAACGAGATCGCCACGAACTCGGTCGCCGCGACAAGCGCGAGCCCGATGATCAGGAAGACGACGAGCGCCTGGCCGATGAGGATCTTCGTGGGCGTCATGAGCCTTGCATCCAATCGAAGCACGCTTGCTCCGTCGGACGCGATCATCGGCCTACTGATCGATCCTCGTCACCCCGAAAAATTTGTATAAAATCTGCTGTCGGCGGCGCTCGCCGGCGTCCGGATGCACTCATTTGCACTCGGATTCATCGGAATGCGCTCAGCTGCATACAATCATTGGTTCTTTGCAGGCGGTTGAAGCAATTTGCTATTTGTCATTTGCCCGTCGTTGCGCCGATGGCGATTTGCTGTTGAATTCTGAAAAGGCGCGCTCAGGTTTCAATAATGATCGGTACGTTGATAGCGCTCGCCACCGGCGTGTAGATGTCAGTTTCAGGCGTCTGGATCGTTACGATCAACGCGTAATGCGAAATTTTGTTCCAGGCCTCAAGGTTCGGGCGCTTGTTCCACCATCCATAAGTCGGGAATACGGCGATGTGACCCCGGGCAGCGAGATCGGCAGCCGTACCGGTCCAGATGTTTGAATGAACTGAGCCCGAACTCGTTAGCCAATGATTCGTCTTAAGCGTCCACGAACCAGTCTCACCGAGATGATCGCCGTCGTAGTCGCTTTCCCGGGCGGCCCTGTTGATACGCTGCTCGAAGGCAACCAATGATTCCGCCGCGCGTTTTACGGCAAAGCGCAAGCCGTGCGATTGATAGCCGTATTTTGTCGTCCAGCCGCGATCGCCTGGATTTGGTTCAACGAAATAAGAAAGGGTCACGCGCAGCGACACTTCCGTGTTGGCTAGTGCTTCGAGCGCGTCTTTTGGCCAAGGCAGAGCGTGAAGCTTCAACTCGCGGTATTTGATATCGCCATCAACTCGATCGAATGGCTGAATCGACCCCTGCGCGATAAGCGTTAGCGAATTGTCCGCGCTCGAAATCAGCTCGCGCATCCGCGGCACGCCGTAGCCGAAACAGCGCACGACCGCTTCATAGTCGATCGGGTTCTGCCCGTTGGTAAAACGCCGCAACATGGGATCGGTCCAGCGTGCAGAATGCACCATCAAGGCGCGGATCGCTTCAGGCGTTAGGCTCGAGTACTTCGCCCAAAGCATGGCGGCGAGGCGCGCCGCCTGCGCCGTCGCTGCGCTCGTGTCTCCAAACGTCGCCAGCGGACGATTGAGCGCGAAATCATGCGGCGTGCTCAGCAGTTGCAAAGCGTCGTCAATGTAATCGGGATCATCATATTCGGGATGGCGGGCCATATTGCCCGCCTCCAGGACTATGTCCGGCTTGATGGGCCACTTGGTCCGCTGCCAGGTCATCGACGTGCAAGAAGCGGGCGCAAGATCGCTATGCGGGGCGAGCGCTTCCCACCCGGGATATTCAAGTTGATCTACGAGCGCTTTTTCCGTGTACCCGCCGACAGTCAAGGCGTTCCACGCTTGACCCGGATCATGGACGCCGTCGGTGAGGTTCGAATCTGGGTAGTTGCGACGACTCGCCGAGTCGGTGTTCCCTGCGGCAAGGATGACAAGCCGGCGCACTTGATCGCTCGCGCCGGAGGCCAGCGAATCAACGGCGGCCGACCAGGATGATGGCCGGCCGCGGTCACGACCGTCCGGCGTCGAAACCGCCATGCAGTAGACGCGGCGGCGATCGGGAATTACCTCGACGCGATTTGCGCTCTCTATCGTCACCGCGCCGTGAAGTTCCGGCGCATGCGGATCGGCGTCGTTTATGATTTTCACCGATTCAAGCCGGTGCGTCGCGTGCCACGGGCCTTGCGAAGCGAGCGCATCGGTCAAATCACCATAGGCGGCAAGCCCGGCCATCGGCGTGCCATGCCGCCCGCCGTCGTGAACGCCCCACGCGGGTCTATAGGCATGCAGATCATTGTCAGCCACCAATGGCGCGAGCAACGGATGACCGTGATTGACGCCGGTATCGAGCAGACAGACGAAGGGAGAATTCGCGCCCGGCGGCTGAAGGCGACCGGCGAGGTCATTGACCCAATCATGCTGTTCGATCGCGTTCATCGCGGTAAAGAATGACGCCGTTGTCTTGGCAAGACGCAGTTCCGCGATCGCTCCCAGCATGTCAGCCGATTTGGCCAGCTCTTTTCCTTTTCCGCGAACAAGAACGATGACGCGGTCAACGAATGCGATCTCCTGATCGCTAACGACAAGCTCTTGTCCAGCCGCCATTTCCCTGAAGCGCGTGACGTGGTCGAGTTTTTCTGACTTACGCAACCAGACTTCGAATGCGGCGTCTTGATCCGGGTGAGGATAGAGTTCCGGGTTGTCCGTCCATAACGCTTCCAATGCAGCCAAACGAATGTCGGCGACGCTCTCCACGAGTTCCCGATACCTCGCTTGCGTAGTTCCGTCCTTTTTTGGCTTGGTGTCGGAGTCGCGGTAGTCTCCGATGCGCTTCAGGAAGAACGAAAGTTTGCCGTCAGGCACGAAGACGGTTGCTTGCACGCGATCTTCTGCTGCGCGGCGGACGGCGCAGAGCTCAATGCCGCTCGGTCCGAAATCAAGACTTTCAAACTTGAGATCGAATCCGGGCGAACTATCAAACTGAAGATAGACGCCGTTGCCGGCATCGACGCCTCCTGCCTTCTGCGCGGCGACGCGTTCCACAGCTTGCTCGCCGATGCCCCCTAACTGCTCGAGTAGACGCGCGGCATGCTGCGCGCGGTCGCGCGCCTGCAGCGAGAGCGCCTTTCCGCGGCCGGGTCTTGGCGTTGCAAAATCGTGGCGGGAGGCGGCGATTGGATCGAAAATATGGGGATGGAGCCGCACGTCAGGAGGCGGCATCAGAAATCATCCCTGCTTCCTGTGAGGATCGCCTTGCGCTCGCGCACGCCCGCCATGATGTCAGCGTGCGAAATTACGTCCCGCTCTTCGATCAGAACGGTTTTTACAGCATCTTCAATGGCGCGAACGATATCGGCATAACTAAGGCCCAAGGCGGCCTTGGCTATATCCGCCCATCGCACGCCCTTAGTCTTGAAGCCCGCCAGCCGTCTGCGCAACAGCTCATTGATGCGGGTCTCGTCCGGGCGATCGAACTCGATGATGTCATCAAAGCGCCGGAACAGGGCGCGGTCCAGCAAGTCGATATGATTGGTCGCGGCTATGATGAGGCTGTCGGACTCGTCGCGTTCGACCATTTGCAGGAAGCTATTCACAACGCGGCGGATTTCCCCGACATCATTCGAAAGACCGCGCTCGGAACCGATACTGTCGAACTCATCGAAAAGGTAGACGCCGCGCGTCTGGTTCATCGCGTCGAAGATTAGTCTGAGTTTCGCCGATGTCTCGCCCATGAACTTGGTGATGAGCCCGTCAAGCCGGACGGCGAACAGCGGCAGGCCAAGCTCGCCGGCGAGCGCGGATGCCGTCAGCGTCTTGCCGGTCCCCGGCTTGCCGACAAGCAAAAGCTTGCGGCGCGGCGAAAGCCCTTTGCTGCGTATCGAGCGCACGGCGCGATGCTCGCGCACCACGCGAGCGAGGCGCTTTTCCAGAATCTCCGCCAGCACCATGTCGGCTATTTTTGTGTCGGGATAGGATGCCGAAAGGATATCCGCGAGTTCGCCGCGCGGCTTTACAAGCGGAATCGGCGCGCCGCCGGCGATCGCCGACCTGCTCTTCGCCTTGTCGATCAGCGCGCGGAGTTCCTCCGCGAGCTTGCCATGGCCCTGGCGCGCTTCAGAGGCCGCAATCTGCATCGCGACCGAAAAAAACTGCGCCTCATCCCCCTCCGCATGGGAAGAGAGCAAGGCCTTGATCTGATCTGCTGTCGGCATGGCGCGGCTCTCATTCTTTGTTCATTCTACAAGTGATTTGAATTACTTGCACGGTCAAAATTCAGCGGCCTCATTGCGTAATCGCCATCACAGCTCCCTCTTGAAGGCTTTGTCGAGCATGGCGGGGAGCATGGCGTCCAGCTCGGCGGCGGTCTCGGTCTGGAGCGCCTTCACAGCATCGACTCTGGCGTGCAGAGCGTCGAGTTCGGCGACGATCTCGTTCTGGCGGGCGATCGGCGGAACCGGCACTGGGAACGAGCGCATAAGATTGAGGTTCAGGTTGCCTTGCGAGTGGCCTCTGCCGAGTGTCTTCGAACGTGAGTGCGATCTCCCAATTGGAGAGTTCAACCAGTACACCAAAAAGTGAGGTGTGATTTGGCTGGCATCTGGCCGTATGAGAGCAACGCTGACGTAAATGGCAAAGTCGATGTCTTGATCAATAACCGCAGCTTCGCCGATGCCTGCCCCAACACGGGTCAACAGGATGTCACCGCGAGACGGCTTATTCTTTGCGGTGTATACCGCAAAATCTTCGAATGAGACTTTGCGGTGAACCTCTGGCAAAAATCGAAGCGGCTTCACGTTTTGGGCAGATAGAAAGATTGCCCCTTCATCTACGTAGCGCGGGGTTTGGTGGGTACCGTCGGTGATGACGTGGCATAGGTCTCCCAAGGGGCGTGCAGAGTAATCGGCTCGGCCAAAGATGGCATTTGCCTCGCTATTGCCAAGAGCGGTCAATTCTTCGATAGCGCCACGGCGCAACTCCCGCGCCTCCTCCACCTTCGCGGCGAGCTCCTCGATGCGCGCGACGATGCGGCGCTGCTCGTCGAGCGGTGGAAGGGCGATTTCGAGGGCTTTGAATCGATCTTCCGATAACCGGACGCGGTTGGTCGTCCCCTCGCTGGCTCTCTTGCAAAGCTCGACGAAAGAAGCTGTTTTCGACATCCACTTCAGGAACGCAGGGTCGAGTCGATCAGGCGCGACATCGAACAATGGGAAGTCGTTAGTGACAACGGCGCCATTCAATTCGTCCGGAATGAGACCGCTCGCGCCGTGGCGAGCGTCGATTCTCGAAATAATGAATTGGCCAGGGCGAGCCTCAAACCGGCGATCCGCTGCGATTTCAATTCCTTGCACGGTCCGACGTTCGACGACGCCTTTGCCGTTGATCCGAACAGTGACCTCTTTGTAGGTAGTCTCCGGATCAAGCAGAATGGTGCGATTTGATCGCCGCAGTACTTGGCCGAGTGCAACTGTAGGCCAGGCCGCATTCATGCCCGCGCTCCAAGCGAGGCCCTGATCTCGCGCATCAGTTCGGCGATGCGCAGCTCTTTTTGCAGAATATCGTCCGCAAGCTGATCGGGCGGCAGGTGCTCGAAGTCCACCTTGCCGCGCGGGTTCTTGCGGTCGAAGTTGCAACCGGCCGCCAGCAACTCTGCGACCGGCACTTTCCAAGCCTGATCGTTTTCCTTGCGTTTTTTCCACCACTCCATGCAGCCGCGAAACTCGTCGAACTGCATGGGCTGGGTTTTCGTGTAATTCTTGCGCCCTTCAGGCAGGGGCTGCTCATAGTACCAGACTTCCTTCGTCGGCCCCGAGCGGTCGAAGAACAGAATGTTCGTCGGGATGCTGGTATACGGCGCAAAGACGCCGTTCGGCAGCCGTACGATGGCGTGCAGGTTGAAATCCTTGAGCAGCTCCTCCTTGATGCGGGCGCAGACGCCGTCGCCAAAGAGCGTGCCGTTCGGCACGACGACGGCGGCGCGCGCGGATCGCCCGACGGCAGTCGGTTGGCGCTTGAGCTTGCGCATGATGAGCTGAAGGAACAGCAGCGCCGTCTCTGAGGTTTGGCGGTCATCCGGGAAATTGCCTGGATGCCCTTCTCCTCCTCGCCGCCGAAGGGCGGATTGGTGAGGATGACATCGACGCGGTCGCGCTCGCCGATTTCGGAGAGCTTGAAGCGCAACGCGTTGTCGGGGTCTATCTGCGGCGCATCGAGCCCATGCAGCAGCAGATTCATCTGGCAGAGCAGATAGGGAAGCGATTTCGGCTCGCAGCCGAAGATCGTCTCCCCTTGCAGCCGCTTGCGGTCGGCGACGGTCTTCACCTGTTTTTCGAGGTGGCTATATGCTTCGACAAGAAAGCCGCCGGTCCCGCTCGCGGGATCGAGCACAACCTCGCCAAGGCGCGGGTCCGTCACTTCCACCATGAAGCGCACGACGGCGCGCGGCGTGTAGAATTCTCCGCTGTCGCCCGCCGCATCCCGCATTTCGCGCAGCATCGACTCGTAGAGCGCGCCGAGCGTGTGCAGCTCGTCCGACGAGGTGAAGCGGATGCCGGCGATCTTGTTGATGACGTCGCGCAACAGATAACCGCTCTTCATGCGGTTATCGACGCCTTTGAACACGGTAGCGATCACATCGCGCCGGTTGTCGCCATTGGAGCTGGAAAGTCCGCGCAGATAGGCGAATAGACCCGGTCCCTTGGTGCCGTCCGGGCGCATCGCTTCATCATTGTTGATGAAGGCGAGCAGCTCATCGCCGGTGATGCCTTGGCTGTTCTCCGCCCAGTCGCGCCAGCGATAGGGAGGCTCGACCGCCGGCTTGAACTTCTTGCTGCCGGCCTTGGCCTCGTCCTCGCGCTGCCGCTCCAGATCATCGAGGAACTTCAGGAACATGATCCATGTCAGAAGCGGCAGGCGGTCGAGATCGCCGTTAAGACCCTTGTCCTTGCGCATGAGGTCGCGCGCGGATTTCAGCAGGCTTCCCAGCATCTGGGCGGTCGTCATGGGCGCCGCGTCTGCGCGGTTTTTTCGTTTAGTTCGCGCCATAGAGCAGTCCTTGCAGGTCGTTTACGGCCTGCCGCAACTGGTCGGGTCCACCGAACAGTTTGATGATCTCCGCAGGTTGGCCATGGGTTGAAATGGGGGGAACGCGCAGCACGTCGGGCAGGAGGAACTGCGCATCGCCGTGCTCGGCGTATTTTTCAAGAAGCTCTTCGAGGATGATTCGCGCTTCGGGGCCGAAGCGCTCGAAGAAGTCCTTGCGCTCGGACTGAAGGCGCTGCGCCCGCTCGCGCCGTGTGCGCAGCGGCGCGTTGAAAGCAAGATGGCACAGGAGGTCGAACGGGTCGGCGTCCGGCTGGCCGGCTTGCTCCATGAGTTCGCCGAAGTCGACGCCGCGCTCGGCAAGCGCCTCGATGATCTCGCGCCGTTTGTCGGAATCGGCCCAGCGCGACCGCAGCTCCGCCGACGTCGGAGCAAGCGCCCGGACGCTTTCAGCCGCATAGTCTGTGTACTTTACAACGCGCAGCTGGCGGCCGTTCGGGTCAAGCTCATGCACGAGGTGCGCGACCACCTCGACCTGGCCGCCGTCGAAATAGAATTTCCTGGGTTCGCCGGTCGGCGGATCAATGATGTCCGGCTCCTCCGGCGGGGACGTGTCTTGCGGCTCGGTTATCGTCTCGGTGGTTTCCGTCGTCTCGCCGTCCTCATCGACCTGTTCTTCGGTGATGTGGGTCGGATCGCCGTCGAAGGCGGGATCGGCGAACATGCGAGTCGCGGTTCCCGTATAGTCCACGATATTGAACCACAGTTTCCCGTAATCATCGCGCAGCCGCGTGCCGCGCCCGATGATCTGTTTGAACTCGCTCATCGAGCCGACAACCCGCGCCAGCACCACGTTCTTGCAGGTCGGCGCGTCAACGCCGGTCGTCAAAAGCTGCGAGGAGGTGAGGATTGTGGGCGTCGTGGTATCCACATCTTGAAAGCGCGAGAGATGGCCGCGCCCGATGGCGCCTTCATCGGCTGTGACGCGCGCAACATAGTCCGGGTGCTGCGCAACCAGATCGGCGTTCAGATTGACCAGCGCCTCGCGCATTTCGGCGGCGTGTTCCTGATCGACGCAAAACACGATGGTCTTGGCGAAACGGTCGGTCTTTTTCAGAAAATCGGTGAGGTGCCGGGCGATGGCGAGCGTGCGGGCGCGCAAGGCGACGACGCGCTCAAAATCCCTCGTCTGATATTCATCGTCGGGGATCGGGCGGCCGTAGCGATCGACCTCATCGCGGCTCGGCCGCCAGCCCGCCGCATCCCACGCCGTGATGACGCGGTGAACGCGGTACGGCGCAAGAAAGCCGTCTTCGATGCCCTGGCGTAGGCTGTACTCGTATACCGGATTGCCGAAATACTCATAGGTGTCGCGATTATCGTCGCGCAGCGGCGTCGCCGTCATGCCGATCTGGAAAGCCGGCTTGAAGTGCTCCAGGATCACACGCCAGGAGCTGTCGCTGCGGGCGCTGCCGCGATGGCATTCATCGACGATGACAAGGTCGAAAAAGTCCGGTGGATAATCGCGGAACAGCCCGGCGCGCCGCTCGTCCTCGGCGAGCGCCTGATAGATCGCGAAATACATCTCGCGGCTGTGAACGATCTGGCCGGATTCGATCTTGTGGCGCGCATCGCCGAAGGGCGCGAAGGTCTTGTCCTTCGGATCGTCGATCAGGATGTTGCGGTCCGCAAGAAACAGAATGCGCGGCTTGCGATGCTCGCCGGTGCGATTCCAGCGGCTCGACCAGAGCTTCCAGCAAATCTGGAAGGCGACGACGGTCTTCCCCGTGCCGGTCGCCATCGTCAGCAAGAGGCGATTCTTACCCGCGAGAATTTGCTCAACCACGCGGTTAATGGCGATGTGCTGGTAGTAGCGGGGCGTCTTGCCGCCGGTGACGTTGTAGGCGGACAGAAGCTGGGCCTGCTTTTCCGGCTGGGTTAGCCCGGTCCCGGCCTGATACCGGGTCCAGAGGTCTTGCGGGGCGGCAAATCCCGGCACACGGGTTTCCGTGCCTTTGAAGTAGTCAATTTCGATAATGTCTGGGCCGTTGGTGGCGTAGGCGAACTTCACCCCGAGCATTTCGGCGTAGGTGCGCGCCTGCTGCACCGCGTCGGCCGCGCTCTTATAGCTAGCCTTTGCCTCAACCACGGCCATTGGAAAATCGCGGGTGTAGCGCAACAGAAAGTCGACCCGCTTGG
The DNA here is from genome assembly GCA_041744115.1 of Parvularculaceae bacterium. Lineage (GTDB taxonomy): Bacteria > Pseudomonadota > Alphaproteobacteria > Caulobacterales > Parvularculaceae > Amphiplicatus. The sequence continues at coordinate 9,329 of JBGTLL010000159.1, forward strand.
GCGGCTTGCGGATGAAGCCCTTCCCGACAGGGATCACTCGGCCATCGGTGATCGTCCGCTGTTCTGCAATGGAATGAGGCTCCTGCTCCCACCCCGCGGCCTGGAGTTTGGGCACAACAAACTTGCGGCAAGTGTCGGCTTCGGTATTCACTTTTCCCCGCGATGCTCGCGCGGCGCTACATTGTGCCGGCGGCTATTCTTCTTGCATCGGATAGCCTGAAACGGGAATACCTCGCTACGAATTGATGATCTGCTTTCGTCACCGCGCCGGCCCGCTGGGCACCTTACCCAGCTCCCAATTGATTCCGCCGGCCCGAACGATGCCGGAAATCTCCAATCCCCTCCGCTTTTCGAGGACTTCCCGCCAGGGAACCAGCGTGAATTCCTTGGCGCGCTCGATGAGGGCGAATCGCCCCGCCGGCAGATCAATGGGGCGGCGATAGAGGCCCTCGATTCGGTCTCCCAATTCTGCCGGCGCGTATTGCTTTCCGAGGTCTCGCGCCAGACCGGTCGCAGCGTCGGCAATCGGTTGGTTAGCGAGAACCCGCAGACGGTCGCGGTCGATGGCGAAGCCTTCTTCTCCTTCCCGGCCGATTCCCTGTGCGAGGAGCCAGCGGCGTCTGACTGCGAGGGCGTCGGCGACTTCGGCTCCGAAGCCATGCCGGAGATCGATCGCGGATCGGTTTTCGAGCGCGTCGTCGAGAAAGGTGATCGCCGCCGCCCCCGGCAATTGGTCGAGCGCCACCCAGGAAAGGACGCGAACGCGCGCGGCTGAGCATTCGTCTTCGTAAGCTGCCGCGCGCTCGAGGAAATTCTCCGGCACGCGCCAGGTTCCATCGGGATTGCGATCGACGATGCCGACGCGCCGCAGCGTTTCAAGCCGACGCTTATGCGCCAAGCGGTAAGCAGCGCTGCTCGACGGGTCCTCGGCGGCATGAACATCATCGGAATAATGGCCGGCGCGCCGATCGGCGATCGCCGCGATGGTGAGATCGACTTTTCGTGGACTTGCCGATGCGCGCGTAGCCTCAATGATAGCGCCCTTGGGCGGCGCTGCGCCGGGAGCAAAATCGACGGGTACGCGCCATTGATGGCCGTCGTCGCCTTCGAGCGCGAGGAAGCGCCGATCGTGACCGTCGTCGAGCGCCCCGGCGCCGGCGACGCGACCGATGATGCGGGTCACCGATTTCTCGGTCTCGAAATCCCTGACATTCGCTGGCGCGAGCCTGTCGCCGAGTTCGGCGCCCATCGATCGGATGATGTCGCCGCGACGCCCTGCCTCCCTAAGCGTCCGCTCGAATTCGGGCGCGAGCCGCCAACCGTCCTTGTCGCGCCGCGCGAGCTGCATCTTTTCGAGCGTCCGGAGACGAGCGGCGAGCAACTTGGTTTCATATCGCTCGTAAGGCGTCTGTGGCTGACCAAATCGGATCGGTCCGGCCGCGGCGCGGCGGCCGAGTTCGCGATCGAGTCCGGTGTAGGCATCGCGCTCGATTTCGGCGTAACGAGCGCGCGCGATTTCGATGTCGCTGCGGGGTCCCAGTTCGACAGTCGCGAGTTCCTCGGCGCGGCCCCGAAACCCATGCGTGATGTAGCTCCTGGCGATGACGAGGTCCCCGCCGTCATCGGCCTTGCCGCGCAGGACGACATGGACATGCGGATGATCGGTGTCGAAGTGATTGACGGCGACCCAGGAGAGGCGCGTTCCAAGATCCTTCTCGGCGGCCGCCATCACGTCGCTTGTGAACCGGTCAAGGCTCTCGAGATCGCCGGCGTCTTCCGGAGACAGAATGATGCGGAATTGATGCCGGTCGGCTTTCCCCTCTTCCAGAAAGGCGCCGCCATCGGCCGCGCCGGCGCCGGGACCATAGAGGCGTCCAGCCGCGCCGTCCCTGTCGGCGCCGTCCCGCTGGATGTAGCGGAGGTGCGCCCGCGCCTTGGCGAGACCCTTCGCCCCGAGGCGGACCGACCGGATTTTGACGGCGACCCGCCGCGTGCGGAGTTTCGCGAAGGGATGCGCCCTCGCCGCGAATGCGGCGCCGAGCCCTGAGCCGCGGCCGATGCGACTGCCGGTGAAGCGCGAGCCCGAGCGCTTGGCGAAGGCGCCGGGCGTCCCTTTCTCGATCGCCGCGTAGAGCTTTCCTATATAGCGCTTCGACGCGGCGCCCCTGCTGCTGCGGATGCGCCCGAGGCGGGGTCGAAACTCGTCCTCGGCGCGCGTCATGAGGCGCTGCACCGTTCTGCACCAGGAAAAACCCGCCTGGTGTAGAAGAAACGACGTGCAGACTGGGATCGGCGCCCCTTGTGCACCGGCCCTTTTTATTCTTCCTCCGTACCTCAATCATCTGTTGGCCTCCCAAACTAGGATAGGAACCGCGACCCCGACGACTCCGGTGAGTTTCGTCGCGCCGAAATACCGGCCGTCGAGCGATTTTTCGTGGGGATTCAGGAGAAATACCTCATCGGGTTTCAGCCTGAAGCAGCCGCTCCAGATCGGCATTTTTCGGCCTATGGAGTCACTAAAAAGCGCGTGAGCGACGTGGATTTTCGCGACGGAAATCGCTTGGTTTTGGCGGCAGATTTCATCGCCAGGAAGCGCCGCGACCTGCTTGATGAGAGGTATTTTGCGCGGGAGATAGCCGCGATCCGCGATGAATTTTTCGAGGGCCGGCTCGGGTTTTACGAGCACGAATTCGCCGATCCGCGGGCGAGTTGCGACTTTGATTCTGTAGAGCCCGATTGGCGCGCTCGCCGAGGCGTTCCACACGAGCCGCGGGGTGAATTCGTGCGCCATGGCGAGCCCCAGCGCGGCGATGGAAAACGCGCCGACGGCCAACGGGACGAGGCGGAAATTCTTCATTCGTCCACGCGATCTGCCGGGCTGCGGAAGCGCCTCTTTCCGGACCAGCGGTCGAGATCGTCGCGATGATAGACGACGCGAGCGCCATGCTTCCGGTACGCCGGCCCGTCGCCGCTGATGCGATAGGATTGAAGAACGCGGCGGCTGATCCGCAGGTAATTCGCCGCCTCATTCGCGCTGAGATAGGGCGTGTCGCCCTCAGACGGCGGACGATTGGATTCTTGCATGTGCGGCCTCCTGAGAACCGGGGCGCGGGACGTGCGTTGCCTATGAGTTTTTCCCGCAGCCGAACCAACAAACCGATGAGAAACCTACGACGGCGGCTCGCGTTCGATGAAGGCACCGGCTATTCAATTTCGGGGGTCGCTTATTCAGATTTGGGGCTGCGTTATTCTGCCGGCGAATAAATTCTGTCGCGCGCTCGCGGTATATGAACGATTAACCATAATACTCGCGTCTTTGGTGTATTGAGGACCGTCAGGATGCTCTTGCCGGCGTGCGGCGCTTGTCGCAGAATTCATCCGTGCTGAGAGCGAAAAAGACGATGTTGGAGTTCGGTTCGCTGCTCCGGGTTTACCGGGACCATCTGGGCGTCAGCCAGAGTGAGATGGCGGCCATTCTGGGCGTCAGCCAGCCGGTTTATTCACGCATCGAAAGCGGCAAGCGCCCGATTGAATTTCGCACGGTGCAACGTCTCGCCGACAAGCGCGGCGTTTCGATCGAGAGAGTGATCCTGGCGCATCTTTTGCTTGATGAAAATCTCGACGTTTTGGCGAAATTGCCTGATGACGCTCTACGTCGGTCATTGCTGGAATTGGCGGAGAGCTTTCGGCGTCAGTATCCGGCGCATCTGAAAAATGCTGGTGCGCTTGGCCTGCTGTTTGGAAGCATCGCCGGCTGGAATGGACCGACGACTGAATTTGCGGGGGGCCTGAAATGACAAACGGACGAGCGAGTGTTCCTGGTCTGCGATCGCTGCCAAATCACGAGAAATCCCCCATGAAATTTGATCTCTTCAAAGACGCCGCCTGGCGCAAAAAGATTTCGGAGCCAGCGAGCGACGGAACGGTCAGGGTTCAATTGTCGAGCGGCAAAACCGTGACGATGGACTCGCAATTGCTGGCTGTCCTGCGCCTCCTCGTGCAAGAACTTGCGACGAAGGATGAGACCCGCCATTGATGTGAAGGACTTGCGCTTTGCGCGGCAAGTTCAAGCCGAAATTGGGAGGAAGGCTGGCGGAATTCCAGGCGGCGGTCGCTCTCAAGAATCGAACCGCTGCTTGAATTCAAGAAGCCGCCGCCGCCTCAAAAAAGTGCTTCCGGCGGCCGTGTGAATGCTCTAGGCCGCGCTCCTCCACGCGCAACAGGTGCTGGCGGAGCAACGAGCTTCCGATCACGTAGAGGAGCGTGATTTCGAAGATGCGATTGAGCCCGAACGTCGTCCAGTAGGCGTCGAGGGCGACCGCCTTCGCGGCGAGGACGAAAGTGATTTCGCCGATCAAGATCAGGCAGAGCCCCGCCGGGAAAACATCACGCTGCGCCATGCGCCAGAAGCGCCAAGCAAGGCAAATGTCGATGATTAGCGTGACGGCAAAGAGCGCGGCCGGCCCATCGAGATAGAAGAAGGCGAACAGGGAAATGAGCCACGAGCCGCCGATGAGGAGGGCGCAATTCCAGATGGTATTCGATTGCGAAAGAAGAGCGCACGCGATCATGGTGAGCACCGCTGTCGCGTAAAAGCCAACAACAAGGATGTCGTTCGCCAACTGCGCATGGCAGTGGTTCAAAATGCAATGCATGCCGGCCCCGCAAACCGCCCCGACCGGGGATCGTGCAGGTTCCGTGCCGGGAGGAATTTGAGAACGTGACGCCATGGCGTTGCAGCCGCCTCAATCCCGGATGATGGAGAGAAGCGCCCCGCCGGAGCGAGGCGCTTCGAAACATCGTCAGTCGCGATTGCGCTGGCGGTTGGGCCGTGACCAGATGAGGTCGAATTCGCCGTTCTCCATCTCGCAGAGATTAGCGAGGATCGGGCCCGGCAGCGAGGGATCGTCGAGCCTGACCGAGAGGTAGCTGCGGTTTTCGGCCGACTTTTTGGACCACCCGGCGCCGATCTCGGCTCCCTGGGCGTACACGCGAAAGTCGGGCGCTTTCTCGCTGGTCTTCTCCGCTGGTTTGATCTGCACCTTGGCGCCGAGGGTGAGGGTCATCACGCTGCCGCTAAAGCCTTCGCCTGACTTGGTGAATTTTCCGATCGTAGCCATCTTCGTCTCCGTCATTTTTTCGGACCGCCCCATGCGGTCTCGATGGCGAGCGAATGGCGAAGGCGAGCGCCGACGCAGTTGCAGACCCGCAGCACAGCGAAGGACGGCGGCGACGAACTTTTTTGATCTTGGTCGCGAGGAATGGCGGCCGCTTCCTTCGGCCGCCAGGGGAAAAAAGTTCGGGCCGCCGTTGCGTCAAAGGCGATCGAGGCGTTAGCCGTCCTTCGGCACGATCCGCCAAATCGAGATTGCTTGGGGCCGCCGAAAATGATGGAGCCTCCCGCGCGGTAACCGATTCGGCCTGCTCGGGGGTCTCCCCTGTCAACAACTCCTCGATCAACTTGTGCATCACGAGACCGCGCAGGAATCCGGCGCCCACGATAGGCAGCGTGGTCGGTGCATCCGTCAATTCCGCCGCGGAGACCTCGACAAACGGCGCCCTGTCGGGGTCACTCCGGCTCGGCGTACTCCATCGAACCGGCTCGGCGTTCGCGGCGATGAGCACCTGTTCTGCGGCGAACACAGAGGCGCCCTGCTCGTTGTCGCGTTCCGCTTCCGGCTCCAGCGGCAAGGCTTCAAGCGTGTCGGTATCCCACGCAGGCAGCGTCGCGTGCTTCAAATCAACCAGCGCCGCCCACGAAGCGGGCTTGGCGCCTGCTAACCTCGGCAGGATCAGCAATTCTTCGGCGCGCGTGCAGGCGACGTACCAGAGGCGCACGTGCTCTGAGACTTGCTCCTGCTCGACAGCTTCTAAAGAGGTCGTCAATTCAGGCGAGCGCACGCCGCCGATGATCCAATGCAAGGTGTCGTCGGAGGGCCGGTGGACGTATTTCACGTCCCGCCGACGCTGCGTCGCCGCATTGATGGGAATGACCACCGGCCATTGGAGACCTTTTGCGCTGTGCATGGTGATGATGTGTAAGGCGTCGCCTTCCGCGTCGAGCCGGCCTTCCATGACGCTCGCGCCGTATTTCCAGTCGCGTTGAAAATCGCGCGCAAATCTGCGAAGACCGCTGACGCCATAGGGGCGCGCCCGCTCTAACAGCGTCTCAATATTGGCCCAAGCGCGCTCGCCGCGCGCCTCACCCCGCTCAGCGAGCGTCGCGCGAATACATAGTCGCTCAACCGCTTCGCTCAGAATCAGCAGCGGCGTCGAGTTTCGCGCTTTACGCGATAAATCCTGCAACATGAGAAGCGTGTCGCGCGCCATTGGGTGCGCGACGAATTCAGGATCGCTGAACATTGTGAAGCGTCGCCGGCCTTCCTCCTCGGGCAAAGCCGCTGTGATATCCAGCAATTCAGCCTCGGTAAGCCCTACCAGCGGGCCGCGTATCAACGCGCCGAAGGCGAGATAATCGCGCGCGTCAGCCAAGGTGCGGGTCAGCGCAAGCAGATCCTGCGTCTCCTGGCGCCTGAATAACGATTTGCCCGCTTGGGACACGAACGGGATGCCTTGCGCCAATAGAGCCTGTTCGTAGCGGGCGAGTTCTGTTTTTTGCGTCGCCAGAAGGGCAATGTCGCCAGCTCTTAGCTTTCTGTCTCCTAGCGGATAGGCCCCGATCAGGCGCCGGCATAAGTCAGCCACTATCCGGGCTTCCTCATCGCGATGGGAATTCACATTGCTTTCGCCCGGATTGATCTCGATCCTGGCTGCGGCTGGCAAACCATGCTCGGGCGCATCGAGCGTGGCCACGAGAGGCACATAATTCGGTTGCGACTGGCCGCCGAATTTTTGTTCGAAGCAGGCGTTGACGTGTTCGATGATGGCTGGTCGCGACCGAAAATTGCTGTTGACTTGCAGCACGTTGGCGGGCCAATGCCGCATGATGGCGGCGTGCGCGCGGCGGTAGGTGGCGATGTCGCCGCCGCGAAAGCCGTAAATGGCCTGCTTGGGATCCCCGACGATGAACAACGCGCCGGCGCGCGGCGCGCACTCGGTCCATTCCTCATGTGCGTCTTCCGCAGCGATGCGGAACAGGAATTCGGCTTGTACCGGATCAGTATCCTGGAACTCATCCACCAGGATGTGCCGAAAACGAGCGGCGGTGACCCTGCGCACCGCTTCATTGTCGCGCACCAAATCGCGCGCGAACCACAGCAGGTCCCCGAAATCGAGCATGGCGGCGCGGCGCTTGTAGGATTGGTAGGCCTCGATCAAGCCATCGAGGTCATCTGACACGCGGTACATGATTCTGGCGGCGACGTGGTTCAGGAGCCGCGCGTAATGCTCCGCAACCTCGGCGAACCGACGCTTATACTCGTCGTGTGGCGTCGGCCCGTAGGCTGCTTTCAAGTTAGGCGCAGCGAGGTTGCGGCTGACGCCGTCGCGATCTACCTCACTGATCTTGGATCGAGGCGGATTTGAGACGGCCCAAATCTGAGCGAAGCTAGGCTCGGCCTCAAACGGCGCTCCGAAAAACTGCACCAAGCGCTCCAGTTCCGCCGCGACTTCCGCCATACGCGGCTCTTGCGGAAGTCCAGCGTACCATGCGCGAAACGCAGCGACGCTTTGCGCAAACACGAGATCAGGCCGCGCCTGCCGATCAGGTTCAGGCGCCTTGGCCTTGCGATGTTCGATGCGCATCCTTGCGATCTGCTTCAAATCGCTAACAATGCCGCGCGGGTTGTGCTGCGCCATATGAGCGATCGGATCATCAGGCGTCGCCACGCCTGATAGGCGCTCTTCGAGCCACGTATCGAGGACAAGGTCGAGGACCGCTTCACGTTCCTGCTCGTCGATGACGCGCGCGCCCGGATCGATGTTGGCGTCGATGGCGTGCGCGGTGAGGAGCAGTTGACAGAACGCATGAATAGTCGAGCAGGTCAGGTCGTCGAATTCGTCCAGCGCCCGTTCAAGATTGGTTCTTTGCGTATGAGAAAGCGGTGTTTCGAACACGCACTCAAGCGGCACCGGGATGCGTCCATCAAGCAAGTCGGTGACATATTCGGCGACCCGCGCATTGAGTTCGTTGGCGGCGTATTCGCTGAAGGTGACCGCAGCGATCGAACCGGGTGCGATTCCGGCGGCGAGCATCATGGCGATGCGCCCCGCGATCAGGGCCGTTTTGCCCGTACCCGCCGCAGCCTCGACCATCAGCGTCGCCGCGTGATCCGTAAGGGCGCGCTGGCGCGCCTCGACATCAGTGAGCGGCGCGTCCGTCATTCGAGCTCCCAGACCGGCGCAAGATCAGCCAACGCGCGACGAAGCGCCTCCTCTTTTCGCTTTGGATAGAATTCGGACACAGCTGGCAGCGCCAAGGCATGACCCTTGAACTTCTGGAACGTATCGATTCCCGGAACCGCGCGTCCGCTCCTGAGGACGCCGGTTGCGCGAACGACCGCGTCGAGGAATTCGGAGGGATCCATGTCGAGGATGGCCCGCGTGGCTCTCTGCCCCTTACCAAGGTAAAGCAGCTCCGCTCTGACGCTTGGGGTATCCGGCAGCAAACTGCGCACCACAAACGTATAAAGCGCGCGCTGCAATTCCGCGCCGCCGCGAATCTTGAAACTAGGGTCTAGACCCAAATCTTTGCTTGTCGGTTCGGGCGAACGTTGATTCAAACTCCCAACCACGGGAGCGCGAACGATGCGATTTGACCTGACCGATCAAGAATGGGCTGCGATTGAACCTCATTTGCCGCCGACCCG
>JBGTLL010000160.1:0-2472 GCA_041744115.1 Parvularculaceae bacterium
GCGTCGGCGCCAGCGGGGCGCGCGATCGCCGCAGTGTCGTCGCTGCAATTGTCCGCAACAACGATGATGCGGTCGACAGCGCGCAGGTCCGCGCGCACCGCCGCGACCGTCGCGGCGACGATGTCACGCTCATTATGGGCGGGGATGACGACGCCGATGCGGCCGCGCGCCGTCGATGGCGCTTTGGTCGCACGGACACCAAAGGACGCCACAATCTCAAAGGCAAGGACCAGCGTCGCGATGAAAAGCGCGATCGAGGCGATGGTCAGGACGAAACCGAGGATCGTCATCATGGTCCGCCGCCTTGATCGACGAATTCGGCGAAGATCGTCTTCAGATCGGCGGCCACGCGGTCGATATCGTGACGCGCGAGGACGCGCAATTTCGCGGCGCGGCCCATGTCGGCTATGCGGGCGCGGGACGCCCCGATTGCTTCCAGCATCGCCGCGGCAAGCGCGCCTGCGTCGCCGGCCGGGACCAGCCAGCCGTTTTCGCCGGGAACAACAAGCTCGGGGATGCCCGCGATATAGGTGCTGATCACCGGCCGTTCGAGCGCCATCGCTTCCATGATCGAAACCGGAAGGCCTTCAGCGTAACTCGGCAGAACCAGCGCGCGCGCGCCTTCAATCTCGCGCCTGACCTCCGCCGGCGTTCGCCAGCCCAGGAGTTCAATCTCGCTCGCAAGGTCGTGCCTTGCGATAGACGCCTCAATATCGCCGCGCATCTCGCCGTCGCCGATCAATTTGAGATGAAACCGTCCGCCGCGCCGTTTCACCTCGACGGCCGCTTCAATCAGCGTCAGCTGGCCTTTCTGTTCGCTGAGCCGCCCGATGCAGACGAACCGAGCATCCGGCGGCGGCGGCGGCGAGCCGCCTTCGTAAAACGCCTTTTCGACGCCGCAGCGAACGATGCGGATACGCTCCCAATATTCCGGCTCGACGAGGCGGCGTAGCTGGCTGATCCCGAAGCTTGAAACCCCCGCGACGAAAGACGCCGCTTTTATCTTTTGTGTCAGGGATATGAGCCGCGGCTTGTCGAACTCTTCCGGCCCGTGGACCGTCATGCTGAACGTGGCGGCGTTAACGCGCGCCGCCAGCAGCGCAACCGTCGCCGAATTGGTGCCGAAATGCGCGTGAACATGGAACAGCCCGTCGCGGCGCAGGAAGGACGCAAGCGCCAGCGCTTCGCCAGCATAGAACAGGTGGCGCAGAAGACCCGATTCCGATCGCCAGCCGAACGCAAAGGCGCGCCGGATCGCGGCGAGCGATCCGGCCGGGCGCAAGGCAAGGCTCGCAATCATGGCGCCGGCAAGCGCGCTGGCGCCGGCGCCGACAATGCGGCGGGTCTTATCCGCTTCGCGCCGGTCCTCCTCCGCGATCGATCCGCTTTCCGACGAACGGATCGCAAAGCGGGCAATTTGAACGCCCTGCCGTTCGAGCGCCTGGATTTCCCGCCGGATGAAACTGTGACTGATCGATGGGTACTGATTGATCAGGTAAGCGAGCTTCATCGCCGCCTCAGCCGCTCTTTGTTCGGCGCCGGTTCAGGCGACAGCTTTGCGCGCATTGTCGGTTTTGTGATCGGCGAACCAGTAGCGGGCGACGCCGACGCATTCATGAAAGTGGCCAAGCGTCACCGCCGCTCCGTACACCCACGAAAACGGTTTCGCCGGCCCCGCGCCGATCGCAATCACGACAATCTTCACCGCGTAGATCGCAAGGCCGGAGAGGAGGACGGCGAACGCCGCCGCGAACGGGTTGCCGCCAAGCGTGAACAAGGCGGAGCTGATCCCCGCAAGGAGCGCGGCGACAAGGATCACGGCCGGAAATACCGCGCCCCACATCACCGCCCGCGCCTGTTCGGTCGCGCCATAACGTTCGGGCGCCCCGCCATGGAGCGCGGCGCCCGCCGCGTAGCCAAAGCCGTCCTTGACCGCCCGCGCCCGCCATTCGGCAAGGGAAACGTTTTTCGGTTCAACGAGCGCCATCGCCGCGTCGCTCCGCCAGACATGGGCGCCGCGGCGGCGGAGGCGGATGCAAAGGTCCGCGGTTTCATCCGCAATGATGTCGCCGCGAAAGCCGCCGGCGGCTTCAAAGGCGTCGGTGCGAAAGAGCGCGTTCGGGCCCGTCGTCTGCGCTTCGCCTTCCGTCGCCGCCGCTGAAAAATTGATGATGCGATGGAACACGGACTTCGCCTGCGCGGTCTCATGCGTCTTGCCTTCGAGCGCCGCGACTTCGGGGCGGCGCGCCATGAACCGCGAGGCAAAGCCCAGCCAGTCAGGATCGATGAGGACGCCCGCACCGACGAACTGCACGAATTTGAGATCGGGCGCGATCTTTTTCAGCCGGCGGTAGCCGGCGTTGCGCGCACGCCCGCCGCCGACGGCGCCGACATCGAGTTCGACGAATTCAATGCCGGCCTCACGCGCCGCCGCGAGCGCCTCCGAACCCGACCGCGCGACGGTGACGACCG
>JBGTLL010000161.1:0-2450 GCA_041744115.1 Parvularculaceae bacterium
GCGCCTTCGCGCCGGCCTCGCGCCGGGTTTCGCCGATGCCCTCGCCTTCACGCCGCGCGCCCGCTGGCCGCTAGCGGAGCCGCCGGAGGGGCGTGCGCACGGCGGCGGCAGGAAGGGGCCGAAGGCGTAACGACTGCGCAGCGGCATCGCCTTGTTAAGCCGTTGTTAACGGGATATTGATTCGGTCTCGGGGCGGGAGCGCTTATTTCAGTAAGCTGGCATTCCCGAAGGGGCGTTGCGGTGGACGCAAGAATTCTAAAGCTTTTTGAATCTATTGTGAAAAGTCGGTTTTCCGATGCCAAAATTCTTTCTGTTGACGTGGCTGAGGACGAGGACTCGGATGGTGATCGCGTGCTTCGCGTGACGGTTGTTTTCGAATCCGAATCTGGCGAGCTTAATCCTTCCGAGGCTGCGGGAATTGTGCGTCACATGCGTCCGAAACTTCGTGAAGTCGGGGAGATGGCGTTTCCGATTTTTTCCTTCGTAAAGAAATCGGAATCGGGGCTCTCGTGTGCTCCCGCGTGATTTGCTGCTCACGGCGAAAAAATTAATTCCAACTGACAAGGGCAAGCCCCGGCAAAGCGACCTTCGCCGCGCCCTCAGCACTGCGTACTACGCGGATTTCATTGCCTCGCTCGAAGTTGCGCCGACTATTTGGTCGGGACAAATTCGAAGAGTCGAAGCAAGCATGCTTGGAGACAGGTATACCGATCACTCGAACACGGCTTCGCGAAGAGCGCCTGCAACGACAAACTGATCAATCAGTTTCCAAAAGAAATTATCGATTTCGCGAACGTTTTTGTCGAGCTGCAAGAAAAGCGTCACCTTGCAGACTACGATCCCTATGAGAAACTGACGCGTTCATCCGTCGTGACAGACATAAGCCGCGTGGAAGTTGCGATCGCCGATTTCACGAAAGCGCCCATTAAAGACAGACGAGCCTTCTGCACATTAGTCCTTTTCAGAAAGCGGCCGTGACTACAAAAAAACGCGGAAGCCGGGAGGGGTGGCTTCCGCGTTCTTGCAATCGTCCGCCTGGGGGGTGGGGGCGGTCCCGATCGAAGGGGCGTAAGATCGGGACGGGCGGACGACGTCGATTTCGGGGGCGGTCGGTCGCCTTAGGCGACAAAGCCCGGGTTCAGGTACCCGATCGCCGTCAGATAGCTGCCGGCGATCACCGCCGACAGGAAGATCGCGAGCGTGAAGCGGGCGACAAAGGACGACGCGTTGCTGGTAATCATGGCTGTTCTCGTTTCTCACTTTTTTAGCTTCGACTTTTTTGCTTCGTCTGGCGGACCGGTCTCTTTTTCCCCGCTCCGCGGAAGCGATGACGAAGATTTAGGAGCGGGTCCGAAAGTTGTCAATGAACACTGCCGGAAATATTCATTCTTCAGTGTCAACTTTTCGTGAGCGGAATCCGCTAATTTTAACGGCCATATATCAGTTGCTTAGCTGCTGTCGCGGCCCCGGCGCTGGGCAAAGCCGTCAAGCATCAGGTCCATGACATCGTCAAGTTCACCGGCAAGAACGCCGTAATCGCCTTCGTAATAGACGGCGGAACTGGTGAACCGGAAGAACACGTCCTGGAGGATCCTTGCCGTGCGGGCGCGGTTGCAAACGGCGAGCTCGCCGGTCATTTCGCCGCCCTCGAGGATCTCGACGAGGACGCGGGCTTCCGCCGCTTCCCATTCGTCGGCGAAGGTCGGGCGCTCTTTCAGAATCTCCTGCGACAGCTCGTAGGCTTTGGGCCGCCGGTGGAAACGGTCGTAGGCGAGCTTGAGCTTGGTCCTGAAAAACGTCCGCAATTTTTCCTGCGTCGAGAGGCCGCTGACGCCAACCGCATCGCGCAGGCGCTGGATCTGGTCGGTCCTGAGGCGCCGGACAAAGCCTTCAGCGATGTCGAACTTCGACGCGAAGTAGCGGTAGAGATTGCCGGTCGACATGTTGCAGTCGCCGGCGATCTCCGACATCGTGGTTTTGCCGTATCCGTAGTGGAGAAAGCGGCGGCTGGCGGCGTCGAGAATGGCGCGGGCCGTGTCGTCGAGCGGCGGCAAAGCCTCGCCGGATTGCGGCATAACCATAGAGCTTTCGTGAATGCTTTCTGAAGCGTTCAATCATCACTCTCTCACATGAGCGACGCGGCGTCACCTTTCCGTTCAATAGCGGTCATTGGCGGCGGCGCCTGGGGGACGGCGCTCGCCGCGCTGACCGCCGCCAATGGCGTCGACACGCTGATTTGGGCGCTGGAGCCGGAAGTCGCCGAGGCGATCAACCGGCGGCACACGAACGATCTCTTCCTGCGTGGCGTGCGCCTGCCCGAAACGATCAAGGCGACCTCCGATCTTGCCGCGACCGGCGGCCGCGACGCCTATCTTTTTGCCGGCCCGGCGCAGCACGCGCGCGCGATGTTCACTTCATTGCAAGCGATGGCGCCGCCGTCAGCGCCGCTC
>JBGTLL010000162.1:0-18800 GCA_041744115.1 Parvularculaceae bacterium
GCATCTTGCGCGCCCGGCGCCGGCGATCGCGCCCGCCGCGAAGGCGCCCGTGATTCCGCCGGGAAGCCCGATCGGCGCCGCCGCGACCGAAGATTGCTGGTTCTGCGAATTTACCCCTTTAAGGTGATTCCGCGGCATCGTGAGGACGACGCCTCGCGATCACTTCTCTTTTTGCGCTCAATTCCCGAAAAACGTGATGATCCGCGAGGAACCGATCCGCGTATCAGCCATTAAGAGCAGGCATTAGGGACAAGAGTTGATTTTAGCATCGGAGGAATTTTGATGAAGTCCGGCCTCAAGACATTATTCGGCGCAAGCGTTCTCACGCTGGCGATGGCGACCGCGGCGAATGCCGCGCATACCGGGTTCGCGCTCGGCAGCGGCGGCACCACCTTGATGCGTTTTGACCCCGCAAATCCCGCCGGCGCCACCGAGGTCAACATCACCGGTGACGGCGCGCGGCTCGATGCGATTGATTTCCGGCCCGCGACCGGCGAACTTTTCGGCTATGACAGCGCCGCGGACGCGTATTATCTCGTTGATGCGAACACCGGCGCGTTGACACAGGTCGATAACGGAACCGTTGTCGCGACGACGGGCGGCAGCCTTGACATCGACTGGAACCCGACCATCGACCGCCTGCGCACGGTGACGCGCGGCGATCAGAACGTTGTGTTCAATCCGACGGACGGCTCGACGACTGCGGTGACAAACCTCTTCTACGTGGCCGGCGACCCCAATGAGGGCGCCAATCCCGGGGTCGTTGGCAACGCCTATACGAACAGTTTCGCCGGCAATTTCGGCGGGGCGACAACCCAATATTTCATCGATTCGACGACGGATGTGCTCGGAACGCTGAATAACAATACCGGCGAACTGACGACGATTGCCGAGGTGAACATCGCCGGAACGCCTTTGAGTTTCCAGAATGACGGCGGCTTCGACATCTTCTATAACAGCGCGAACGGCCAGAATATTCCGTATATTCTGCTGACGTCACAAGGGCTTTCGAGCCTGTTTACGATCGATCTCATGACCGGCTCGGCGACGTTGATCGGAAGCTTCGCCAGGAGTTTCGGGAATATCTCGGGCCTCGCATTCGGCGTCGTCAATGAGATCCCGATCCCTGCGGCGCTGCCGCTCTTCCTCGCCGGCATCGGCGGTCTCAGCTTCGCCATGAAAAGGCGGAAGCGGGACGCAGCGTAGGCGCGTCTTGCCGGCCTGACGGACGCATCTACGGCGTCCCTCAGGCCGATATCTTCCGCCCCCGGAAGTCCGCGAGAATCGCCTGCGCGGCGTTGTGTCCTGGCGCGCCGGTGACGCCGCCGCCAGGATGCGCGCCGGCGCCGCAAAGATAAAGCCCTTTCACCGGCATCCGGTAATCGGCGTAGCCGGGCTGGGGCCGCGTCGAGAACATCTGATCGAGCGACAGCCGGCCGTGCATGATGTCGCCGGCGACAAGGCCGAATTTCCGTTCAAGGTCGAGCGGCGAGTGGATCTGCGTCGCGATAACGCTGGCTCTGAAGTTCGGCGCGTATTTCGTCACTGTATCGATGATCGTCGCCGCGGCGAGGTCGCGGCAGGTGTCCCAGCTGCGGCCGTCGGAGAGTTCAGGCGCGAATTGCTGGCAGAAGAGGCTCGCGACGTGGCTCCCGGCGGGCGCGAGGCTGTCATCCATAGTTGTCGGGATCAGCATTTCAACGATCGGCTCGCGCGACCATCCGAACTGGCGCGCATCGAGCCACGCCCGGTCGAGATAATCGACCGTCGGACCGATGACGATGCCCGACCGGTGATGCTCGGCGGCGTCCTTTCCGGGGAGGCACGAAAAATCCGGAAGCTCCGACAGCGCGACATTCATGCGGAAGGTGCCGGAGCCGCAGACATAATTCTCCATCCGTCGACGGTCGTCCGCATCAATATCGCCCGCCCCGACAAGTTTTGTCAGCAGGAGTTTCGGATTGACGTTGGCGGCGACGGCTTTTGCGCGGATGATCTCGCCGCTTTCGAGTTTGACGCCGGCGGCGCGGCCGTTCTCGACAATCACTTCGGCGACCGGCGATGCGGTCGTAATGGTGACGCCGCGCGCTTCGGCGACGCGCCGCATTGCTTCGGTGATCGCGCCCATGCCGCCGATCGCATGGCCCCAGCGCCCTTTTTTTCCGTTCACCTCGCCAAACGCGTGGTGAAGCAGCACATAGGCGGTGCCGGCGGCATAGGGCGAGGCGTAGGCGCCGACGATGCCGTCAAAGGCGAAAGCGCCGATGATCGAAGGGTGCTCGAAATAGCCGCGCAAGAATTCCGCCGCCGATTTCGTGAAAAGATCGAGGATCAGCGTCTGATCCTTTTGCTTCAGCCGCGCCAGCCGGCCGCCGGTCGTCAGCGCGCGCCATAAATCGGATAGGCCGCCGCCAAGATTGGGCGGCGTTTTGAGAACGAGATCGCGCAGGACGTCCGCCGCGGTGTCGATCGCCTCGTAATAGCGCGGCAACGCTTCGGCGTCTTTTTCCGAGTGGCGCGCGAATTCCTCTTTGTTGCGTTGAGGATCGAAGGTGAGTTTCAGATACTCGCCTTGCTTCGTCCCCAACGGCCAGAAATTCGAGATGTCGCGCTCAACGACTTTCAGTCCGTTCGCATAGAGATCAAGATCGGCGATCACCTTCGGGTTGAGAAGGCTCACCGTGTAGCTCGCCGTCGAATTGCGGAAGCCCGGATGGAATTCCTCGGTGACGGCGGCGCCCCCCACGACATCGCGCCGCTCGACGACGCGAACCGTCAGCCCCGCCGCCGCGAGATAGGACGCGCAGACAAGGCCGTTATGCCCGGCGCCGATGATGAGGATGTCAGGAACGGTTGTCATTTCAGTTCAAATCCGCCCGCCGCTACCTGACCTTCAGCGTCGCCGCCCTGAAATTGTTGAGTTCGTCGATTTCCTCGATGGCGCAAGTAACCGGCCTGCCATCCGTCGGCGGGAAGCAGCCATCGACCATGAAATCGACGGTTCGGCTGATCGCCGGCTTCCTGTAATCCTGATTGACCGGCGTCCTCACGAACTCGGCGCCATTGGCGACGACATAGGCAAAATACCCGACGAGTTCGGTTGACGCGCCGGGCGCGAGCGGCCCCGTCACCGCGAGATCGGGGCAGGACGCGGGGCTTCCGGCCGCAAGCTGACCTTCCGTCAACGGACATTCGATCAAGAGGAGCGGCTGGCGCGGCGACCGCCGGAACGCCATGATGCGCAAGGGGCCGTTCGCCGGCGCCGCGCTGGCGTTCTTGATCCGGACCTTGACCTTGAGGCTCGCCTGCTCCTGGCCGAGCGGCGTGATTTTCTCGATGACAAGATCGGCGCGGACCGGCGGCCCCGAAAGGATGGTGAAAGGGGCGCATACGCGATTGTTGTCCTCAAAGGATTCCCTGATCGCGTCGTCCGGATCGACTTTCCCGCAGATGAAATAGGCGCCCGCCTTGAGGTTTGCCGGAACTTTGACTTTCGCCGCGTCTTCGATGATTTCCCCTGACGCCAGCGGCTCGCCGTCCGTCTGCGCCCACGCCGTCAGGTCAGCGATTGGCGTCGTTTCGTTTTCGCCAGCGAACAATTGAACGTCGATGACGACGGGCAACGCAGCACGCATTTCGCCGGCGTTCCGGATTGCCGAGGTGATTGTAATTTCGGTTCCGGCTGTCGCCTGCGCCGGCGTTGCTTCCAACCGGCTGACCGTCAGGTCGGGCAACAGCGACGACGTCGCGCAGGCCGAGAGTGCGGCTGCAAAGCCGATGACTGAAATCCGGTTGGCTAGCCTCATCGCCGCCCCCAAAGCTGCTGGCGCCTGAAATTGCGCCTGGCAAGCGGACCGGGTCAAGCGCGTCGCCGCACCACCATCGGCAGGGGTATTCTTGCGGCGGTTCCGCGGACTATTTCTTCTTCAATTTCTTGGCGTCGGCGGACTTGCCCTTGCGCGGGGCCCGAATAAACGAGCCGAGGAACTCGTCCTCTTCGGTTTCGCGCAGTCGCCGGAACAGGCTGTCAGCCCGCGCACGCCGCGTCATCGGCGTTTCACCGAGACTCTTGAACAGATCTTCGACCGACACTCCCGCCCGCGCGCGCATCGCCTGACGCCCCCGCCTTACTGATTGTACAGGCTGATCGTTGATTCGGAGTGATTAACGAAAGGTTAACGCCGGAACGGCGGCGGCTTGGGGAGGAAGGCAGTTAGGCGCCGACCGCCTCGCTGACCTGATTAGTATTATTTGAACGCCGCAACACACAGGCTTGATCCGCCGCGCCGACATGATATACATTTACATATTGTATATCTATAAGGTGGAATCATGCAAGTTTCAAAATGGGGCAACAGTCTCGCCATCCGCCTCCCCGCCGCCGTCGTCAAAGCGCTGAACCTCGAGGAAGGCGACGATATCGAGGTGACGATCACCGGCGAGCGGTCCGTTAAAGTCGCGCGGACTCCCTCCGTTGGCGAACGACTGCGCGCATTGCGCCGGTTCCGCGGCAGCCTGCCAAAGGGGTTCAAGTTCGACCGGGACGAAGCGAATGAGCGGTGACAAGACCGCCCGCGAGGCCGTCTTCATCGATACGAACATTCTCGTTTACCTTATCTCGTCGGAACCGTCGAAAGCCGGAATCAGCGAACAAATTCTTGACGCCGAGGATTTGGAACGGATCATCAGCACGCAGGTGATCGGCGAATTCGTCAACGCAGCGCGTCGCAAGACGATCCGTTCCTGGGATAACATTCGTGAATCGGTCGATGCGTTTCGCGCCGCCTGCCGCGTCGAATTGATCACCGGGGACATTCAGGACCGTGCGCTCGACCTTGCGCGAAGCGCCAAGTTCCGATGGTATGACGCTCAAATCGTCGCATCAGCGCTGGCGGCCGGCGCACAGAGGCTGCTGACGGAGGATATGCAGCACGGACAGGTCGTGGAGGGGTTGGAGATTGTCAATCCGTTCCGGGATCAATAATTCCGCAGGATCCTCAGTTACCCAACCCCCCGAACAAAGCATACTTCGTGTGAATATAATCCTCGACGCCATATTTCGATCCTTCGCGGCCCATGCCTGAATCCTTGACGCCGCCGAACGGCGCGACTTCGGTCGAGAGTATGCCTTCGTTGATCGCGACCATCCCGTATTCGAGCTTTTCCATGACGCGAAAGGCGCGGCCCAAATCCCTGGTGAAGAAATACGAGGCGAGGCCGAATTCGGTGTCGTTGGCCATTTCGATCGCGTCGTCCTCGGTGTCGAATTTGAACAGCGGCGCGACCGGGCCGAAGGTTTCATCGCGGGCAATCAGCATCGCGGGCGTCACGTCGCGCAAAACCGTCGGCTCGAAGAAGGTGAGGCCCTTCGCGTGACGACGGCCGCCAGCGATGATTTTGGCGCCTTTCGATGTCGCGTCCTCGATATGCTGCTCGACCTTCGTCACCGCGGCGTCATCGATCAGGGGTCCCTGTTCGACGCCCTCATCAAGGCCGTCGCCGACTTCAAGTTTCCTTGCGGCCGCGGCGAATTTTTCGGCGAAGCGATCGTAAATTCCGGCCTGCACGAGAATGCGGTTGGCGCAGACGCAGGTCTGGCCGGAATTCCGATACTTGCTGATCATCGCGCCTTCGACCGCGCGCTCGAGATCGGCGTCGTCGAAGATGATGACCGGCGCGTTGCCGCCCAACTCCATTGAGACCCGCTTCATGTATTTCATCGCCTTGGAGGCAAGCTCCTTGCCGATCTCCGTCGATCCGGTGAAGGTGATCTTTCGCACTTTCGGATTTTCACACATCTCGTCGGCGATCTCGGATGCTTTCCCGGTGATGATGTTGAGGACGCCTTTTGGAATGCCGACATCGCCCGCTATGACGCCATAGGCGGTCGCCGAGAACGGCGTCTGGCTCGCGGGTTTGGCGACAATCGTACAGCCGGCGCCGAGCGCGGCGGCGGCTTTCCTCGCAATCATTGCGGTCGGAAAATTCCACGGTGTGATCGAACCGACGACGCCGACCGGCTCCTTCGTCACGATGATGCGCTTGTCCTTCCACGGTGAAGGGATGACATCGCCGTAGATGCGCCGCGCCTCCTCGCCGAACCAGCGGAAGAAATTCGCGGCGTAGGCAACTTCGCCCATCGACTCCTTCAGCGTCTTCCCCATCTCGATCGTCAGAATGCGCCCCAGCTCCTTCTGGTTGTCCATCAGCGCCTGATAGAATTTGCGGCAGAGTTCAGAGCGCTCGACCGCAGGTTTTTCGCGCCAGAGCAGGAACGCCGCCTGCGCGGCGTCAATCGCCTCGGCGGTTTCCTTGCGCCCGAAGCGCGGGACGGAGCCGATGATCTCTCCAGTGGCGGGGTTGTTGACCTTAATGCGGTCAGAATCGCTGGCGGGGCCGCCGACCCATTCGCCGTTGATGTAGCAGTCCTCGCGGAAAAAGCGGCTCTGGGTCATGGCGCGGGATCCTTCTTGCCTCGGCGCCGTGATAGCGCCGCGGCGCCAACCGAGCAAACCTGGAGCGGCGCTCCAGAGCCTTCTTGGCCTTTCCCTTGGGAGAGGCCAGCGAGCGACGCGAGCGGGTGAGGGGTGAAGAAAGTACGGGCGGGGCCACGCACCTGCGCATTTGCCTTGGCGTCGAGACGCGCATCGCCGAAGATGAAAGCTGCAACGGAAGGCGACCCCATGACCGTCAACTACGAAATGCACTCCGACGCGGTGGCGCTGATCACGATGAACCGCCCGCGGGCGCTCAACGCATTCACTGCCGAGATGCGCCGCGACATGCTGGACGCCGTAAGCCGCGCTTCGTCCGACGCGACGGTTCGCGCCTTCGTCGTCACGGGCGAGGGCCGCGGCTTTTCCGCCGGCGCGGATGTGACGGATGCGGGCGGCGCGCGCAATGTCGAGGACATACTCAACGCGGAATATGGAGCGTTCCTGTCGATCATTCAGGGGACTGACAAACCCTGTATCGCCGCCATCAACGGACCCGCCGCCGGCATCGGCATGACGCTCGCTTTGACCTGCGATCTTCGCGTCATGGGCGAGGACGCCTATCTGATGAGCGCCTTCTCGAATATCGGCCTTGTCCCGGACGGCGGCCTCTCCTGGCTGCTGACGCAGGAAATCGGTTACGCCCGCGCCTACCAGCTCGCGATCGAGGCGGAGAAAATTCCGGCGAAGCGCTGCCTCGACCTCGGCCTCGTCAACCGCGTCGTTCCGGCGGAGGAGGTCGTATCGAACGCGCTCGACTGGGCGCAGTCGATCGCCGCTCGGGCGCCGATGGCGATGAATCTGACAAAGCGCGCCTTTCGCGCCGCCGCGCAAGGCGGGCTCCGGAATGCAATGGCGCTGGAAGCGATGCTGCAAAAAACCGCGATCGCTTCGGAAGACTGCCGCGAGGGCGTCGCCGCGCTGATGCAGAAGCGAAAGCCCGACTTTAAAGGACGGTGAACAGCCGCGGCGCCAGTAAGAGCACGATGAACCCGGCGGCGCTGAGGCCGGGGCCGAACGGGATGGGCGCGTCGCGACCATCCGCGCCGTCCTTCTCGCCCCGGGAGGGGGGAGAGGGAGAAGATGGAGGTTTGATTCTGATCTTCGGACGGCGCTGGCGAGTCGCGCCATACGCAAACAGCGTCGCCAGCGCGCCGGCGAAGACGACAAAAGGCAGAATCATCCAGCCGCCCCAGGCGCCGATCGCCGCGAGCAATTTGGCGTCGCCCTGGCCAAGTCCTTCTTTGCCGCGCAGGCGATTGAAGGCGAAGCCGATGCCGCGAAACGCCAGATAGCCGGCGACGGCGCCGATCAACGCGTCTCCAATCGGGACAAATTGATCGAAGCCGTTTGCGATCAAGCCGCCGACAATCAGCGGGAAAGTGATCGCATCGGGCAAATAGCCTGTCTCGAGATCGATAAAGGCAAGCGCGACCAACGCTAAGCCGAACGACGCCGCGGCGACGGCGGCGGCGGTCGCGCCAAAGGCGGCAACCGATGACAACGCAACCACAGCGCCGAGCGCCTCAACGATTGGATAGCGCGGCGCGACAGGCTCGCCGCAGGCCGCGCAGCGACCGCGCTGGATGACAAAGCTCACGACCGGAATGAGACGCCATGGCGGGATCGGCGTTTTGCAGGAGAGGCAATAGGACGCGGGTGAGACAAGGTCGCCTCGCGACGCTCCGTCGATGAGGCCCCACATGGCGGGACCACGATGGATGACGACGTTGAGAAAACTGCCGATGATGAGCCCGGCCGCCGCGGCAAGCGCCAGCGTCAGTGCGTCGTCTGGAATAGAAAAGTTCATCCTGAACGGCGGTTACGGGGCAACGATGATCGGCAAACGAGTGTTGAAGGGGCGGCAGGCGACCGGACGCCGTTCAATTCAGTGAAAAACGCCCCGGAAATCGTTGTTTCTAGTGAATTTGTCACATTCCTGCTCACTTTGATGGCGTAAGAGACCGCAACTCGGCGGCGAACCATGGGCGAGTGGCTTAGTTTTTGATAGTGTTGGGGTTCTGGCTTTCTTTCTGCATGGGTAGATAGCCTCAATCAAACGGGTGTTGGACTTTGGCGGTATTCAGGATTGATCGTTTTGGACCGTCGCCGGTTGTAACAAACGCCATCCGCGGCCGGATGAAGTCGATGCTGGCGCCGAGGCGCGCCGGCGGACGCCCGGCTGACGGGCGGCCCATCCGCATGCTTGAGATCGTTCTGGTCTGTGCAATTGGCGCGCTGCTCCCACTGATTTTCCTGGCCGGTCTCGCGCCGTTCGATCAACCGCCGACCGCGCCGCCGCCGCATCTGGCAGCCGCCGATCCGGCCGGCGCAGGTCCGATCAATCCGTTTCGCACGGCGGAGGCGCCGGCCGCCGCGCCTGCCGGTGATCTCGCGAGCGGCCCGGATCTCGCCGAAACGACGTTGAACCTTGCGCTGCACGGCACCTGGACCAACGAAAAAGGCGGAACCGCAATCATCCGACTTCCCGACGACACGCAAGGGCGGTTTTCCGTCGGCGATGCGATCACCGACGGGGTCACACTTGACCGCGTCTATCGCGATCAGGTCGTCATCATCCGCAACGGCGTCCGCGAATCGCTTCGCCTCATCAATCGCGACGGCGCGCCTCGATCTGCCGGCGCGCCGCCGATCGAACTTGTAGATGAATTCGGCGGTGAAATTGATGCAGGCATCGCCTCGATCGGCGAACTGATCGTCGCTTTACCTGAAGAGGATGACGTCGGCGGCATGCGTCTGGTCCTTCAACCCGCTGGCGATCAGGAACAGTTCGAAGCGCTGGGGCTTCAGGCGGGCGATACCCTCGTCGCCGTTGACAATCAGCCGATCGGCAGGGATATCGCATCAGGACTTGACGTCCTCGCCAGCCTCGATGGCAAGGCGTCCGTCACCCTCAGTGTGGAACGAGACGGCGCCGTCATGCCGATCAAGATTGCGCTTCCCGACATATCTCGTTTGCAGAATGATCAGGAATAATTGGATGAAGACTCTTGCCGGCATTGCCTGCGCCGTTGCCGCAATGATCGGCGGCGCCGCCGCGCAGGAAAATTGCGGCGAGGCGCTCAATCTCGAAGACGCGGACATAAGGTCCGTTGTCGATGAAATCGCGCTCCGGACCGGCTATAAATTTGTGCTCGACCCGCGTGTCGCGGGCCGTGTCACCATCAAGTCCGGTCCCAATGGCGGGCTCTGCGCCGACGAGGCATGGGAGCTTTTCCAGGCGGCGCTGCGGGTGACGGGCTTTACGGCGACCCCGATCAACGGCGACAGCTACAAGATCATTCCGGTGCAGGAAGGCTCGCGCGCCGCGGGGCCGGTCGGCGAGGGCGAAGCCGGCGACATCGTCACCCAGATCGTCCGCCTTAATCATGTCGACGCCCGTGAAGCGGCGGCGAATCTGTCACAGATCATCTCGGAGCGCGGCGTCGTCGCGCCGGTCCGCAGCGGCAATGCGGTCATCCTCGTCGATACCGCCGACAACGTCGAGCGCCTCCGCGAAGTGCTGGCGCAGATCGATCGCGACACCACCGTTTATCGGACGATCCCGCTTGCCAATGCGTCCGCCGCGGAAGTCGCGCGTGTTGTCACCAATCTCGCGCAGGAAATTTCTGAAGAAGGCGCGACTTCAGCCTCCAAGGTCAGCGTCGTTCCGGTCGCCGCGAGCAACAGCGTGCTGATCAGGGCCGAACCCGTGATCCTCGCGCGCCTCGTCTCGGTCGTCAACGAGCTCGATCGCATCGGCCGTTCGCAATCTGATCTTTCCGTTATTGCGCTCAATCATGCGGACGCGGAGGATATGGCGGCGCTGCTGAAGGAAATCGCCAGTTCCCAAGCCGCGCCGCCGGGCGCGGACGGGGCCGTCGCGCCGCCGATTTCGGATCGGGCGAGCATCTCCTTCCATAAAGCCACCAACTCGGTCATCATCTCCGGCGACGCCGACATCCAGCAGACCTTGCGCCAGGTCGTCCAGCAGCTCGATGTCCGCCGCGCACAGGTCCAGATTGAGGCGATCATCGTCGAGGTCTCCGATACGACAGCGCGCGCGCTTGGAATCGAGTTTCTTCTGGCCCCGCTCGACGGCAAGCGCGTGCCATTTACGGCGACGAATTTTGCAAGCACATCACCGAACATCCTCGCGGCAGCCGGTGCTTTGCTGCTCAACCCCGACATTCTCAGAGGGGCGGCGCCGACAGGGGCGATCGCGAACACCGCCCTCAATTCGCTGATTGCAACGAACGGCTTTATTGGCGGCGCCGGCGGCCGGATCGGCAATGACGCGGTTTTCGGCGCGGTGCTGACGGCGCTGAAACGGGACACCGAGTCGAATGTCCTCTCTTTTCCGTCGATCGTCACCCTCGACAATCAGGAAGCGTCGATCTCCGTCGGTCAGGAAATCCCCATCATCACGGGCGAAGCAGTCGGCGCCGACCTCGACAATTCGTTCCGCACGGTCTCGCGTGAGCAGGTTGGCGTCATCCTCGAAGTGACGCCGCAGATCAACGAAGGCGGCACGGTGACGATGGAAATTCGCCAGGAGACATCGAGTGTCGCCGCGAATAATACTGCATCGAGCGATTTGATCACCAACAAACGGGAAATTGTGACGACGGCGCTGGTTGACGACGGCGACATTCTTGTGATTGGCGGGCTGGTCGACCAGACGGAAATACTCACCGAGGACAAGGTTCCGCTGCTCGGTGACATTCCTATTGCGGGCAACCTTTTCAAATCGACATCGCGTTCACGCGATCGCCGGAATCTGATGGTGTTCCTGCGCCCGACCATCATCCGCGATCGCGCGAGCGCCGAGTCGGTGACGCGCAAGAAGATGGATTATATCAAGGGGCGCGAAATGCTGCGGACAGGCGAACCGCAGACGGAGATTGAACGGCTGATCGACCAGGTCACGGGCGCGGCCCCGGACCTGCTCGGGGAGTCCGATCCGCCGACGTCCGACCCGACGTTCCCGGGAGACCAATGAGCGAAACGGCAGCAGCGCCAAAGGTTCGGCTCACCTATGCTTTCGCGAAAGAGAACGGCCTCGTCGTACTCGACGGCGCCGCGCGTCCGGCGCGCGTTGGCGCGCGCGGCAAACCCGATCCTTTTGCGCTTCTGGAGGTTCGACGCGTCGTCAACGCGCCGATCGTCGTCGATCAGATGCCGGCCGATGCGTTTGAGCGGAGGCTTTCGGAAATCTATTCGGCCGACGGCATCCGCGCCGACGATTTCCAGCTTGAAGGCGGCGAAGACGACCTCGCGACGCTCGCCGAGGGATTGCCCGCGACAGCCGACCTCCTCGACACCCAGGACGACGCGCCCGTCATCCGCCTCATCAACGCGATCATCGCCGAAGCGGTAAAACTCAAGGCTTCCGACATTCACGTCGAACCCTATGAGAAATCCCTGTCGATCCGGCTCAGGATCGACGGCGTTCTGCGCGAAATCCTGTCGCTCCCGGCGCGGATGACGCCGGTGCTGACGAGCCGCGTCAAAGTCATGGCGCGCCTCGACATTGCAGAAAAGCGGCTGCCGCAGGACGGGCGGATATCACTGTCGCTCGGCGGCAAGCTGATCGACGTTCGCGTTTCGACGTTGCCGGCGCGGTTCGGCGAACGCGTGGTCATGCGCATTCTCGACAAGGAAGAAGCAAGTTTCGATCTCGACGCGCTCGGCATGCCGGCGGAGATTTTGCGGCGCCTGCGACAGGCGCTGCAACGGCCGAACGGGATCATCCTCGTCACCGGCCCGACCGGCTCCGGCAAGACGACCACCCTCTACGCGGCGCTGAAACTGCTGAACGATCCGAGCCGCAACATCCTGACCGTCGAGGATCCGGTCGAATATGCGATCGACGGCGTCGGCCAGACGCAGATCAATCCGAAAGTCGGGATGACCTTTGCGACGGGCCTCAGGGCCATTCTTCGTCAGGATCCCGATATCGTGATGGTCGGCGAGATCCGCGACGTTGAAACGGCGGAGATCGCGATTCAGGCGGCGTTGACCGGTCACCTTGTTCTTTCAACCGTTCACACCAATTCAGCCGTCGGCGCCGTGACGCGCCTGCGCGACATGGGCGCCGAGCCGTTCCTGCTTTCCTCGACGATCGCCGCAGTGCTCGCCCAGCGCCTCGTCCGCCGCCTCTGCCCGACCTGCAAGGAACAGTACGAGCCGGACGAAGCGGAGCGCAAACTGATGGGCGTTCCGGAAGGCCAGAAGGTTTCCATATACAGGCCGTCCGCCTGCGGACGATGCGGGCAGACCGGATTTGAAGGGCGCATCGGCGTTTACGAGCTGATGGTCATCGATGAAACGTTGCGGCGTCTCATCCATGAAGACGCCAGCGAGCAGGCGCTCGCCGTACAGGCCTTCCGCCGCGCGGATACGCTCGCGATTTCCGGTTTTCGCCATGTTCTTGCCGGCCTGACCTCAATCGAGGAAGTCCTCCGCGTCGTCCGCCAGGAGGAGGAAGATGCCGTCGTTTGAGTACGAGGCGCTCGACATCGGCGGCCGGTCGCGACGCGGCGTCGTCAACGCCGAATCCGCGCGGCTCGCGCGCGGCGAGCTGCGCCGGTTGAATTTGACCCCGGTGTCGATTTCGGCGCCGCGCGAAAAGGCGCGGGCTGGCGCCGGCGCCAAAGCGCCGTCGAAAATCGGTTCGGGCGAACTCGTTAACCTGACGCGCCAGCTTGCCGTTCTCATCGGCGCAACGACGCCGCTGGAAGAAGCGCTGAACGCGGTGGCGCTGCAGACGGAAAAGCCGGGATCGCGAAAGCGCCTGCTTGCGGTGCGCGAGCGCGTGCTCGAAGGCTGGCGTTTTGCCGACGCGCTTGGCGAGGACAGAAAATCCTTCCCCGACCTTTATCGCGCCGTCGTCGCGGCGGGAGAGGCGTCGGGCGACCTTTCGGGCGTCCTCGACCGGCTGGCGACCATGCTCGAAAAAAACCGCTCGATGATGAACAAGGCGATCGCCTCGCTCATCTATCCGGCGGCGCTGGCGCTCGTCGCAGGGCTCGTCGTCACGGCGCTGATGACGCAGGTCGTGCCGAAGATCGTCGATCAGTTCCAGACCTTTGACGCCGAGCTTCCGATCGTCACCCGCATCGTCATCGGCGTTTCGCATTTTCTTGGCGCCTATGGCCTTTTTCTCATTCTTGCGGCGGTCGTCGGCGGCGTCGCTTTCTGGCAAGGGTTGCGCTCGCCGCCATTCAAGCGCGCTTTCGATCAATGGATTCTGACCGTGCCGCTGCTTGGCAAGCTTCTGCGCGGACTGGACGGCGCGCGGTTTGCCCGCACCCTGGCGACGCTTTTCGCCGGCGGGGCGCCGCTTCTCGACAGCCTCAAAGGCGCGCAGCGGACGATGGGGAACAGCTTCATGCGCGATCGTCTGGACGGCGCGATCACGCAGGTCCGTGAAGGGACATCGCTCGCCGGCGCCCTCAAACGCGCCAATGTCCTCCCCTCGATGATGACGCATATGGTCGCGGCGGGCGAGCGCGCCGGCGCGGTTCCGATCATGCTCGACAAATCGGCGACCCAGCTTGAAGAAGAGTTTGACACCGCCTCAACGATCGCCTTGCGTCTTCTGGAGCCGGCGATCATCATTGCGATGGGCGGCGCGGTGATGCTGATCGTCGTCGCAATCCTGTTGCCGATCCTGAGGCTCAACAGCCTCGCGGCGGACTGAATTGAAAAAACGAAAAATGGAGTTTCGCCGATGATTGATGTTCACAAGAAGCGCCGCCTCAACCGCCAGCGGGGCATCACGCTGATCGAACTCCTCGTCGTCCTGTCGATCCTCGCGCTGATCTCCGCGCTCGTCGTCGTCAACGTGCTGCCCGAGCGCGACCGCGCCGCAAGCCGCAAGGCGAAAATCGATCTCGGTTCGATCGAGAACGCGCTCGACCAGTACCGTCTCGACATGTTCAATTATCCGACAACGGAGCAGGGCCTCGAAGCGCTGGTGACCGCGCCCTCCGGCGACGCGACCGGCGAACAGTACCGGCCGGGCGGATACCTGCGCGCGGTTCCGGTCGATCCCTGGGGCAGGCCGTACGAGTATCGTCAGCCGGGCGAACACGGCGCGATCGACATTTTCTCGCTCGGGGCCGACGGCGAGCCGGGCGGCGAGGGGGTCAACGCGGACATCGTCAATTGGTCGGAAGAAACCTGAATCGCGGAAGGCAGCGCGGCCTGACGCTGATCGAGCTGTTGGTCGTGATCGTCATTCTCGCGCTCGCCTCGACTTTCGTGCTCCTCAATGCGCCGCCGTCGCGACCGGCGGTTCGCGAGGACGCCGAGCGCTTTGCCGCGCGCATGCAGATTGCATTCGATGACGCGATCGCGACCGGCGCCAATATGCGCGTGTCGATCGACACAACGGGCTACGCCTTCGAGACGCTGAAGGAAGGCGAATGGACTGCTGTCGAGTCCCATCCGGCGTTCGGCCGCAAGAATTTTGACAAGGCGACAACGGCGACCGTCGAAATCGATGACGCCGCAAACGACAATTCACGCGCGCTCGGCGGCGATGAACGTGCGGAAGATGATGATGAAGACGACGAAGCGCACCGGATCCCGCTCGATCCATTGGGCGCGCAGGCGGCGTTCAAGGTGCGGCTTTCAAGCGCGCGTGGAGTTTGGACGGTATCGGTGACCGACGCCGGCGCCATCGCGGTCGATCAGGATGCATAGCCGCGGTCAAAGGGGGATGACCCTCGTCGAGACGCTGGTCGCGCTAGCGATCCTTGCCGCTGTCGTTCTCTCCGCCTATGCGATGATGGCGCAGGCCGCGCGCTTTGTTGCAAACGAACAGGATCGCCTCGTCGCCGGGATCATCGCCGACAATCTGACCACAGAAATGCTGGCGCGGACGGCGCCGCCCGATCGCGGCGAAGAAGAATTCGAAATTGAAGCGGGCGCAAGGGAATGGCTGGCAAAAAGCGTCGTCACTGAGGCTGGCGAGGACATACTGCGCGTCGAATTCAGCGTGACGCGCGCCGGCGACGCGCAAATCCTTGCGCGTGTCGAAGCCCTGCGGGCGACGCCATGAAAAAAGCGGCGCAACGCGGTCTTACGCTGCCGGAGCTCCTGATCGCGCTCCTCGTCTTCGCGATGATTTCCGGCGCCGCGGTCTATTCGCTGCGTCTGTCGATCGAAGGACGCGAGCAGCTTGAAGAAGCCGACCAGGACGTTCGCGACATGCAGATCGCGCGGCTGATCCTGAAACAGGATCTTGCGCTGACGGTGCTGCGGACCGTGCGCGATGAGTTCGGCAACCCCTATCCGGCGCCGTTTCTCGGCGGCGACGGCCTCAGCTTTCGTCAGCCCAAGGACGGCGAGCGCTTGCTGATGGCGTTCGTCCGTCGAGGCTGGCAGAACCCGGAGAACCGGGCCCCGCGATCGACCTTGCAGGCGGTCGAGTATCTGATGATCGGCGACACGCTCGTCCGGCGGGTCCGGCCATACCTCGACGATGCGCGCGGCCAGCCCCGGACCGATCGGGTGCTGCTTGAAGGCGTGACGGCGGTGGGAGTCGGCTTCCTCGCGGGCGAGACAAGTTCAGGTCTGAACTGGGCGGACCTTTGGCCGGCGCCGTCCGGCTCCGGCGCGCCAAAAGCGATCAGGCTGATGCTGACAACGGACCGCTTCGGCGCGCTGGAACAGCTTTTCTGGATTGGCGAGGTCGCCAAACAATGACGGGTCGGGCGAGCAGCAACAATTCGCAAAATGGCGCCGCGCTCATCGTCGTGCTGCTGCTGGTCGCGACGCTATCCTTCATTCTCCTGTCAGTCACGAATGTGGTGACCGCGGGCGTTCAACGGGCAGAGAGCGAACGCACGCGCTCCGAGCTGTTGTGGCGCGCAGCGGCGGCGGAACAGATCGTGCGCGCCATCCTGACGAAAGCAGCGGCGGCGGGCGCGCCGCCCAAAATGGCGCCTGGCGAGGGATTATTCGCCGAACAGCTGGAGTTGCCGTTCGCGAACGGAAAGGGTTCGGTCATTTTCGAGGACGCGACGCGCTGCTTCAATGTCAACAGTCTGGTCACGGATACCGGCGGAACTTTTGCTGAAGACGCCGCCAGCAAAGCGAGTTTCATTCTGCTCATGGAGTCGATCGGCCTTGGCGGCGGCGAAGCGCAAACACTCGCCGACGTCATCGTCGACTTTCTCGACACGGATATTTCGCCGGGGCTGCAAGGCGCTGAAGACGGACTGTATACCGCGCTGCCGACGCCCTATCGCACGCCTGACCATCCGGTCGCCTCGCTTTCGGAACTTCGGGCGATGGACGGGATTACGCGCGAAATTTTTCTGCGTATCCGGCCTTATCTTTGCGCGCTCAGCGATACCGCGCAGCCGCCGGTCAACATCAACATGGTCCTGGAGCCGCACTCATTGCTCCTTTCGGCGCTGGTCAACGGCGCGCCAACACCAGCTGAGTTCAAGACCCTCATCGAGGCGCGCCCCCCCGGCGGGTTCGCCGACATCGCCGCGGCGACCGCGGCCGGCTGGCCGGCCATTCCGAACGCCTCTGTCGGGTCAACCCTGATCGAAGCCCGCATCAGGCTTGAAGTTAACGATCGGACGATGGAAGAAACGCTATTGTTCGGCGTCAGTGGTACGGGTCCGCCTGTTCTCCGCTCGCGCACATTCGGAGCCGATCCTTGACCGATCTTGTCGTCTTCAAGCTGGGTCCGTCGCCGCAGGACGCTGTCGCCTGGGGCGCCTTCGCCGGCGCCATGATCGGTGAAGCGGGACGCGTCGCCGACATCGCCTCGCTTGCCGCCATCAAGAACCGGATTCCGGCGGATGCGCGCGTTGTCGCCGTCCTTCAAGGCGAACAGGTTGCGATGCGGGCAATCCCTTCGCCGCCGAAGCAGGCGTCGAAACTCAGAGCCGCCGCCGCATTCATTCTCGAAGATGAACTCGCCGAACCGATCGACGATCTTCACATTGTCGTGTCGGCCGGCGCTCCGCGTACGGGATTTGCGATCTCGAAATCGACGATGTCCGCCTGGCTCGCGGCGTTCGACGAAGCGGGCGTTGCCGTCAACGAACTGACGGTCGATTTCGCCTGCATCGGCGGCTCGGAAACCGCCTGCATTCTCGTTGGCGACAAGGGCCGCGTCATCGGTTCGCGCGGAAGCGCCGGATTTGCCGGCGATCTTGAACTCGCGGAGGTCGTCGCGCCGGCGTTGATCGCGGCGGCGGGGGAATCGGCGATTGTCGCTTATGGCGCCTATGACGCCGTCGGACGCTGGGCGAACGTGCCGGTCGAGCGCCGTCCGCTTCCGCACGAGGCGGACCTGCTCGCGCTCTTTGGCGCGCATCTGTCGACGAAAGGCGCGACGAACTTTCTCGCTGGCGAATTCCGGCGGAAGACGGCGCCGTCCTTCAATCTCGGCGCCTACAGGCGGTCCGCCGCGCTCGCCGCCGGGCTTGCGGTCGCAGCCGTCTTCTCGGCCGCGGCGGCGGGCGTGCGGGACGGGCGGGTGGCGTCGCTTTACCAGGACTCCGCGAGCGCCATGCACAATTCGGCGTTTCCGACATTTTCCGGAGACGACATCCGCGCGCATTCGCGCCAAATCCTGGCGGAGGGCGTCAAGGCGGCGTCCTTTCTTGAGATGGCGGGCCGGCTGACAGCCGGCCTTGAGGGCCATGACGGCGTCGCCATCGACCGCATCCGGTACGATGCGGCGCGGGCCCAGTTTGTGTTCAGCATCCGGAGCAATTCGGACGCCGGGATCGAAGCCTTTCGCGCGGCGCTGGATGGCCAGGGTCTCGTCGCCGCCGACAGCGGCGGCTATCGCCGTTCGGGTGAGGCCTGGATTGGCGAAATGTCGGCGAGCGTCAAATGAAAGCGTTCTGGGAAAGGTTGTCCGATCGGGAAAAGCTGTTCGTCGGCATCGGCGGCGCCATCATTGCCGTCCTTGCGTTGATGCAGCTGATCATCACGCCGGCGATTGGCTGGCGTTCTGGCATGTCGGAAAAGCGCGAGCGCGCCGAAGAGCTGTACGGGCTCGTTGCGAAAGCGAGCGCCTCGGCGGGCGTTACCGCGGCGGCGGCCGGCGTCGATCTCGACACGCCGATCCTCAACGTCATCACCCAGTCAACCGCCCAGCATGGCATCCAGGTCAATTATCGCAACGCCAGGGACGACGGCGGCGTGGAAGCCAATGTCGCGGCTGAACCTTCAAAGCTTTTCGACTGGCTGCGCGCGCTCGAAAGCCAGCACGGCGTTTCGGTCGCCGCGGCCGACATTGCGCGCGCCGCCGCCGGCGGCACG
>JBGTLL010000163.1:0-4071 GCA_041744115.1 Parvularculaceae bacterium
TTCCCGGTCCGGCCGCGGCTTGGCGCGCTGCAGGCCCTCGATGTCGCGCGGCCGCTCCTCGCCGGTTTTTGCGCCGAGAACTGAATAAAGCCGGTAAGCGATGAACGCCGACAGCGCGATGAAAACGATGAGTGCAGGGTCCATAATATTGTCGCCGAGCCCGACGCTTCCCGGGCCTTATGCTTCCAACTGTTCTGACCACGCTCCGGCCGGCCAACGACGAACGGCCGCCCTAGCATGGTCCCGCCGCCGGGCGATCGCCAGCCTGACGGCATCGTATTGGCGTTTC
The DNA here is from genome assembly GCA_041744115.1 of Parvularculaceae bacterium. Lineage (GTDB taxonomy): Bacteria > Pseudomonadota > Alphaproteobacteria > Caulobacterales > Parvularculaceae > Amphiplicatus. The sequence goes on from JBGTLL010000163.1 coordinate 290, forward strand.
ATATATAGGCAAGATGATGACGAAAACACCAAGAGCGCCTCACTTTATGCCTCCGCCCGGAAGAAAGTCGAACCCCGCCCGCACAGGCCTTAACGCCGCTGCCAGCGGGTTGCCGCCAATGATCACGGCGTGTATGACGCGCCCCTTATCAGGTTTTCAAGGTGGAATTCATGTCGGAATCGAAGGCGAACGGCGCGGCGGCCGGCCAGTCCGTTGAGCACCCGAGCCTGCGCGTCCTTGCGCAGTATCTGAAGGACCATTCCTTCGAGAGCCCGCGCGCGCCGGCGAGTTTCCGGGACGCGGGCGGGGCGCCGGCGATCGAGGTCAATGTGGATGTCAACGCCCGCGGCCTCGGCTCGAACCAGTTTGAAGTCGAACTCGCGGTCTCGGCGCGGGCGCGGCGCGCTGAAGAAGTCGTCTTCGTCGTCGAGACGACCTATGCCGGCGTTTTCGAAATCGCCAATGTGCCCGAGGCCCAGATCGAGCCGATCCTCCTGATCGAATGCCCGCGCCTGTTGTTCCCGTTTGCACGCCAGATCGTCGCCGAGACGACGGGGTCGGGCAATTTCCCGCCCGTCATGCTCGATCCGATCGATTTCATGGGCATCTACCAGCGCAATCTCGCCGCGCGCGCACAGCCGGGCCCGGCGACGCTAAGCGCCTGAGACGACTTTCAGCCGTTCTCCCCAAAGCTGCCGGGCCCCGAGCTCGCATTCGACAAAAGCGGCATGCGCCCGGGCCTCTTCAAGCGTCAGCAGGGCGGCGAGCGGCGACGGCCTGATCCTCGCACCGCGCCGGTCAGCGCCGCCGATTGCAATGGTCTCGGCGCCTTTCTCGGCAAAATCGAGGCCGGCCTGAAGGCCGCCCGTCAGTTCGATATAAACGGCCGCGAGAAGGCGCGAGTCGAGCAAGGCGCCGTGGCCTCCACGCTCGCGCAGGCGCGTGTCGATCGAGAACCGGGCGCACAGCGCATCAAGGCTCGCAGGCGAGCCGGGATATTTCCGCCGCGCAAGATGCAGCGTGTCGATGATCGGATTGGCGAGCGCGGCAAACCCTGCGCCCGCGAGTTCCGCATTGATAAAGGGGAGGTCGAAGGAAATGCCGTTATGCGCAATGAGTTCGGCGTCGCTGACAAACTCGATAAACGCTTTGGCGACGCGATGGTCCGCAAAGGGGGGGTGGTTGCGCAAAAACTCGACAGTAAGCCCGTGAACGCGCGCGGCGCCGTCCGGCATGTCGCGCTCGGGGTTCACATAGACGTGAAAACTCTTCCCCGTCACCGCGCCGCGCACAAGCTCGACGCAGCCGATCTCGACGATGCGGTGGCCTTCGTCAAAGCGGAAGCCGGTCGTCTCGAGGTCAAATACAATCTGACGCATCAGGGCCTTTTAGCGCCGTTCGTCCCGCCGGCAATGCGCTGTGGAAAAGCGCCGCGGATTACGCCTTCGACCGCTCGTAGAGGGCCTCTTTGACCCGCGCGCCGAGTTCAGCCATCGGGAACGGTTTCTGGATGTAACGAACGCCGCCGATGCGGTCCATCTGTTCACGGACGGCGGCTTCGGCGTATCCCGACATGAAGATCACCGCGGATTTGACGCCGAGATCGACCCGTGCGCGCTCGATCAGCGACGGGCCGTCGATTTCGGGCATCATCACGTCCGAGACGATAAGGTCGAAGTCCCGATCGCATTTGAGGATTTCAAGCGCCGCAACGCCGTCCTCGGCGGCCGTCACTTCATAGCCCGACCGCTCAAGCGTCGCGACCACAAAGGCGCGCACCGGATCTTCGTCTTCAACGACGAGAATTCGCCCCGAACCTGAAAAATCGCCCATCGGCGCGGGGGGCGGCGCCGGGTCGTCGTCGAGGCCGCCCTGATGCGCCGGCAGATAGACCTTGAAGACGGCGCCGCCTTCAGCGGCGTTTTCAACCGCGATCGCGCCGCCCATCTGGCCGATAATTCCGTGTACGGTCGAAAGGCCAAGACCGGTTCCCTTGCCTTCTTCCTTGGTCGTGAAAAACGGGTCGAAAATCCTCTCCCGGATCTCGGCGGGAACGCCGGGACCGGTGTCGGCGACTTCAAGCAGCACATGGTCCCCCGACCCAAGGCCGGCGATTGCGAGCGCTTCCGTTTCCGCGGCGGGGATAAGCCTTGTGCGGATTGTCAGCGTGCCGCCGGTCGGCGCCATGGCGTCGCGGGCGTTGACCGCGAGATTCATGATCGCGGTTTCAAGCTGGTTGCGATCGACCCTGACATTCGGAAGACCGCGGCCGTTGTTGAGTTCGAGCTTTACTTTTTCGCCGACGGCGCGATCGAGGAAGCGCGAAAAATCAAGGAGGATGTCGGTTATCGACTGAACCTTGCGCGTCAGCGTCTGCTTGCGCGAATAGGCGAGCAGCTGTTTTGTGAGGTTTGCCGCGCGCTGCGCGTTTTCGCGGATGAGGACCAGATCCTGATAGGCGGGATCGCCGGCCGGATGGCGCAGCATCAGTTGTTCGCAATTGCCCTGGATGACTTGCAAGAGATTGTTGAAGTCATGCGCAACCTCGCCGGCGATGAAGCCGATCGCCTTCAGTTTCTGGTCCTGCGCGTGATCTTGCTGCATGCGTTTCCTATCAGTGACGTCGAAGGTGTAGAGGAACGTGCGGCGGACGCCGTAGCCGCCGCGGCGGCGTTTGACGGGGCGCGCATAAACGCCCCAGGTGCGCGCGGCGGGGCCCTCGCCGATTGTCGCATCGATCACTTGCGGCGCACCGCCGGACGCCGACTTGCGGCGGATTTCCGCGGCGATTTCCTCGATCGCGGCGGCGGGCAGGACGCGCGAGAATGGCGTGTTCTTTTTGACGCCGTCGAAAATTTCTGAAAACGTCCGGTTGGCTTCGACAATGCGCGCGTCGCGGCCGATTTCGCCCTCGATGACCGCAAGTCCGAACGGCGCGTCGGAAATGTCCCCGGACATCGCCGGCGCCTCGGGATCGGCCGCGTCTTCAACGACCGCCATCTCGACGCAGACAAATCCCTCGCCGACGCCGCCGCGGCGGAAAGCGGCGAAGGCGGCGTCGATCGGATCAGCGTGGCGCCGGCGAACTTCCGCCGGGATTGATGCAGCGTCCGCGCGCCACAGCGCGCGGACAATCTCGGCGGTCTCGCCGAGGACCGCGTCGTCGAGATGGTGCAATTCGTGCCGCGCGAGGCCGAGCGCCTTGCGCATGGCGGCGTTCGCCCACGCGATCTGGCCGGATTTTTCCAGCGCGAACACGGGCCGGACGTAGTCGGCGTAGGACGCGGCAAGAACGTCATGCTCGTTTTCCTCGACCGGCAATTCGCGCAAGCGCCAGACGATGAAGTCCAGGGCGCCGGCGACGGCCCGCGTCGTCACCTCAAAGCGCCGGCGCGCGCCGCCGCCTTCAAGTCCGATCTGCTGGTAGATGATCTCGGTCGCCTCCGCCGCGCTTTTGGCCGCGCGGCAGAGCCTGAAGACCTTTGTCGCCTCCGCGCCCTGTTGCGCAAAGAGGCGGTCGATCCGCGGCGGCAGGCCGACGGGACCCATCACGCCCGCTTCGCGCGCGAGGGCGAAATAGGCGGCGTTTGCATAGATGACGACGCCGTCAGCGTGGGTGATGAGGCGTGCGTCGGGATCGGCGTCGAGGACGCGCTCGGCGATGCCAAGGCTCTTCAGCATTTCCGATCCCGCGAGTTGCGCGGCGTCCGCGGCCGAGCGCCCGGAAACGCGTTTCAGGGCGGCGCTCGCGAGCATCGCCGACGGCGCCGGCCGGAAGGCGG
>JBGTLL010000164.1:0-6502 GCA_041744115.1 Parvularculaceae bacterium
AGCAACGAGCAATATCTCAGAATCGAGGACGACGTCACCCTGACGCAAGTCAGGGTCCAGAATGGCGAGCAAGTCCCTCGCGGCTCTGGATGCTGACTTTCGTCAGCATGACGGAACGAGGTTCGTGTCCAATGCGGATTAATTGCGCTTCGCTCTAATGTGGTGGGTCCGGAATTCGTTCAACAACTGCAGCGTGTGGATAACGAATTCCGGACCCATAAACCACACTACAACCCAACATTTCTAGTGACCCTTTCGAATCCGAAATTCGTTTGGGCTATCCGGATTTAGCGAACGATTTCGGATTCGGGTCACTAACCACGCAGAACAGATTTGGAACAGATGAAAATAAACGTGTAAAAACAATGCTAGACTGCCTCTTGCAAAACCGGAACAAAAGAGGTACACGTCGGCGCATTGACGGGATTGCGCCCGTCGGGCACGGGAGGCGGCGATGAAGGCTGGTTTGCGCTTGGTGGAGGCGGACGGAGTGGACAGGAAGAAGGCGCTCGAGGCGGCGATTTCCCAGATCGACAAGGCGTTCGGGAAAGGGTCGCTGATGCGGCTCGGCGACCGCGAGGTTGTCGATATTGAGTCGATTTCGACCGGGTCGCTCGGCCTCGACATCGCGCTCGGGATCGGCGGCCTCCCCAAGGGCCGCGTCGTCGAGATCTACGGTCCGGAAAGTTCGGGCAAAACGACCCTGGCGCTGCAGGTGGCGGCCGAAGCGCAGAAAAAAGGCGGTGTCGCGGCGTTCATCGACGCCGAACACGCGCTCGACCCGATCTATGCGCAAAAGCTTGGCGTCGATCTCAACAATCTCCTGATTTCGCAGCCGGACACCGGCGAGCAGGCGCTCGAAATCGCCGACACGCTGGTGCGCTCGGGCGCGATCGACGTTCTCATTATCGATTCGGTCGCGGCGCTTACCCCGCGCGCCGAACTTGAAGGCGAAATGGGCGACTCGCTGCCCGGCCTGCAGGCCCGGCTGATGAGCCAGGCCCTTCGCAAGCTCACCGGATCGATCTCGAAGTCGAATACGCTCGTCATCTTCATCAACCAGATCCGCATGAAGATCGGCGTCATGTTCGGCTCCCCGGAAACGACGACCGGCGGCAATGCGCTGAAATTCTACGCCTCGGTCCGCCTCGACATCCGCCGCATTGGCGCGATCAAGAAGGGCGAAGACGTCGTCGGCAACCAGACGCGGGTCAAGGTCGTCAAGAACAAAGTCGCGCCGCCGTTCAAGCAGGTCGAATTCGACATCATGTATGGCGAGGGAATTTCTTATGTCGGCGAGCTTGTCGATCTTGGCGTCAAGGCGAATGTCGTTGAAAAATCCGGATCATGGCTTTCCTATAATGGCGAGCGCATCGGGCAGGGCCGCGAGAACGCCAAGCAATTCCTGAAAGACCACCCCGAAATCGCCGCGCAGATCGGCGCGGCGATTCGCGCCAATGCAGGGCTTGTTGCGACCGAGTTGCTCGCGGGCGAGGCTGATGAGGACGATATGGCGGCCGAGGCCTGAACCAGCACAGGGTCGCGTCCGGCGCGAGGGTGAACAGCGATGGCCGAGCCGATCATTATCCGATGTCCCTGCGGCGGCGTCACGCTGACTCTCTCGGCGCCGCCGGTCACGCAGTTCTTTTGTCACTGCCGCGATTGCCGTATTGTTCACGGCGCCGCGTACACGCTCGAAGCGATGGTGCGCGCCGGAGATATTCGTCTTGAGGGCGAGACGCGCGTCTTTATGCCTTGCGGACGACGCCGCGAACGTTTTGCCCGACTTGCGGCGTCCGGTTGACCGCTGACCTTGCGTCGGCGGGGCTACGCGGCGTGAATGGCGTGCTGCTGCCCGATTTCCGCGCCGAGATGCATATCAATTGCGAGAGTGCGCTGGCGCTGGTGCGCGACGGGCTGCCGCATTATAGGACAATGCCGGCGGCGTTTGGCGGTGACGGCGTACTCGTCGATTGGTAAGCGCGGATTGAGGCGCCGTATCGCGATCGTGGGGCTGCGTGAGCGAATGAGTGGGCGAAATAGACGGATTGCAAGACAGGAGAACGACAATGATTGGTTATGTGACGGTCGGCACCAACGACATCAAGCGCGCGGCGAAATTCTATGATGAGTTGTTCGGCGAAATCGGGGCCAAGCGCATCATGGAGGGCGACACCTTCATCGCTTGGGGAACCGGCATGACCGCGCCGAGCCTCGGCGTCATCACGCCTCATGACGGCAAACCCGCGACGGTCGGCAATGGCGTGATGGTCGCGATCGCCCTTGATTCGAACGACAAGGTCGACCGCCTCTACAAGAAGGCGATGGCGCTCGGCGCCAAGGACGAAGGGGCGGCGGGCCCGCGCGGCGACACTTTCTACGCCGGCTATTTCCGCGATCCCGACGGCAACAAGCTGAACTGCTTCTGCATGAAGATGTAGGCGGGCGCTTCGGCCGGCGCTTGCTGCGTTTTAAGGGACCTTGCCTCGAATCACCTGAAGATGGGCTGATCGAGATCTAGGAACTCTTTCGTGGGAATCGAATTGCTGCCGCAGGCTGTTCGTGACAATTTTGAATGTCACGAGTGGAAGCACGCGTGCGCGATATTCAGAGGTGATTTTCCCAATGAGTGGGCCGATGTCATGGAAGTCCTTTCGGCGTTTCAATTCAGGAAGAGTTGGATCGAGGTCGGCGGCGGACGCAAGTCCAAGGTGTCGGCGCGAATTGACAGCGAGTTGTATAAGCGCGGATGGGTCGAAAAGCAGTTCGCGACAAAAATCATTGTGGACGCAAATGTCATGGAGTCGCCGACCCACAAGGTCGACTGCTTCAAGAATGGAATTGCGTTGGAGGTCGAATGGAACAACAAGGATCCGTTTTTTGAACGCGATTTGAACAATTTCCGGCTTCTTTTTGTTCTGCGGGCGGTGAGCGTCGGCGTCATCGTGACGCGTACGGATGAGTTGCAGAGAATTTTCGCCGAACTCGGACGGGGAGCAAGCTATGAACAGTCGACGACGCACATGAGCAAGCTGCTTCCGCGAGTCTTGGGCGGCGGCGGTGGCGGTTGTCCGCTGCTGGTCTTTGGAATCACTTCGAAATTATACGACAGGACAAGTTAGCCATGAACCATGAGGCCGTCGCAAACCTTGTTCGAGAGTTTTCAGGGAGGCGGTTTCGCACCATCCTCGCCGATCCGCCGTGGCAGTTCCAGAACCGAACTGGAAAAATGGCGCCGGAACACAGGCGGCTCTCTCGTTACGAGACCATGACGCTGGCGGACATCCAGGCGCTGCCGGTTTCTGACTTTCTTGATGACGCTGCGCACTTATATTTGTGGGTGCCGAATGCGTTGCTGCCAGAAGGAATTCAGACGCTTGAGGCTTGGGGATTCAAATACAAAAGCAACATTGTTTGGCACAAGGTCCGGAAAGACGGCGGATCGGACGGACGCGGTGTCGGTTTTTACTTCCGTAATGTCACGGAAATGGTGCTCTTTGGCGTGCGCGGAAAAAACGCCCGCACGCTGGCTCCCGGCCGTCGGCAGGTAAATTTGCTGGCGTCGCGCAAGAGAGAACATTCACGCAAACCGGATGAGCTTTATGAAGTCATTGAAGCTTGCAGCCCCGGTCCCTTTCTGGAGCTTTTTGCTCGAGGAGCCCGGGCAAATTGGGATGTTTGGGGAAATCAGGCGTCGGGAAGCTACAAGCCTACATGGAAGACTTACGCCCACAATTCCCATTCAGAAATGCCGCGATTTGGGCTGGCCGCAGCGGCGAAGTAGCAGACGTTGAATAGACCGCCTCGCTTTACGCGGCAGCCCGATCCTTCTAGTAATTCCGGCCGCGACGGAGAGCGACGAGGCGCTCCGGCGCGGTCGCTTTTTGCGCTTTTGAAGCTTTTGCGCCGCCAGCCGACCTTTCAGGAACCATATCTGACGCCATGACCTCTCTCAACGAAATCAGGACCGGCTTTCTCGAATTCTTCCGAGCTCGCGGACACGAGGTGACGGCGTCGGCGCCTTTGGTGCCGCGGAACGATCCGACGCTCCTGTTCGTCAACGCCGGCATGGTCCCGTTCAAGAACGTCTTTACCGGCGCCGAGAAGCTGAAATTCGTGCGCGCGGCGTCGTCGCAGAAATGCGTCAGAGCCGGCGGCAAGCACAACGATCTCGACAATGTCGGCTATACCGCGCGCCACCACACCTTCTTCGAGATGCTCGGCAATTTCTCCTTCGGCGACTATTTCAAGGAGGAGGCGATCGACGCCGCGTGGACCCTGATTACCAAGGATTTCGGCCTCGCCGGGGATCGCTTGACCGTCACCGTCTATCACACCGATGACGAGGCGGCCGCGCTCTGGAGGAAGATCGCCGGCCTTCCCGAAGAGCGCATCATCCGCATCCCAACGAACGACAATTTCTGGGCGATGGGCGACACCGGCCCGTGCGGACCGTGCTCGGAAATGTTCTTCGATCACGGGCCGAAGATTGCCGGCGGACCGCCGGGGTCGGCCGACGCCGACGGCGACCGCTACATCGAAATCTGGAATCTTGTGTTCATGCAGTTTGAGCGCGGCGCCGACGGTTCGATGGTCAGCCTGCCCAAACCCTCGATCGACACCGGCATGGGCCTTGAACGCATCGCCGCCGTGCTGCAAGGCGTGCACGACAATTACGAGACCGATCTTTTCCGCAAAATCATCGGCGCCTCGGTCGATTTCACGGGGCGCCCGGCAACAGGCGACGACGCCCCCGCGCACCGCGTGATCGCGGATCATCTGCGCGCGTCCTGCTTTCTGATCGCGGACGGCGTGACGCCGTCGAACGAGGGCCGCGGTTACGTGCTCCGGCGGATCATGCGCCGCGCAATGCGCTACGCGCACGGCCTTGGCGCGCGCGACCCGCTGATGGCGCGCCTTGCGCCGGTGCTCGAAAGCGAAATGGGCGTCGCTTATCCCGAACTCGTGCGCGCTTCGGCGCTGATCCGCGAGACCTTGCGCGCGGAGGAAGAAAAATTCCGCACGCTTCTCGATCGCGGCATGCGGCTCCTTGACGAGGAAGTCGGGAAACTCGGGACTGTAAAAACGCTGTCCGGGGCGACTGCTTTCAAGCTCTATGACACCTACGGATTTCCGCTCGACCTGACGCAGGACGCGCTGCGCCGCAAAGGCCTTGCCGTCGACGCCGAAGAGTTTGAGCGGTCGATGGCGGCGCAGAAGAAAGCCGCGCGCGCCGCCTGGGCGGGATCGGGCGACGCCGCGAGCGATGCGCGCTGGTTCGATCTGAAAGACCGCGTCGGGGCGACGGATTTCCTCGGCTATGTGCACGAGGCGGCGGAAGGCGTCGTCCTCGCCATCGTCATGAACGGCGCCGAGGTCGATTCGGCGCAAGCCGGCGACGAAGTCGAGATCGTCGTCAACCAGACGCCCTTCTACGCAGAATCCGGCGGCCAGGTCGGCGACGCGGGCGCGATCACCGCCGACCATGACCTCCTGATCGAGATCAAGGACGTGAAAAAGCGCGCCGGCGCGCTGACCGGCCATATCGGCCGCGTCATCAGCGGCGCGGTCAGGAAGGGCGACGCCGTGCGCCTCGCCGTCGATTCAGGACGGCGCGGCCAAACACGCGCCAACCATTCGGCGACGCATCTATTGCACAAGGCGCTACGCGAGGTTTTGGGTCCCCATGTCGCGCAGAAGGGGTCGCTGGTCGCGCCCGACCGCCTGCGCTTTGACTTCTCGCACATGAAGCAAGTTACGCCGGCCGAAATCGCCGAGATCGAACGGCGCGTCAACGCCGTCATCCGGCAGAACAATGAAGTCGTGACCCGGATCATGCCCTACGACGCCGCGGTCGCGTCGGGGGCGGTCGCGCTCTTTGGCGAAAAATACGAGGAAGACGTCCGTGTGCTGAGCATGGGCGCCGACGGCGAGACGGCATTTTCGGTCGAGCTTTGCGGCGGCACGCATGTCTGCCGCGTCGGCGATATCGCGCTGTTCAAGGTCACCGGCGAGGGCGCGGTCGCGGCCGGTGTCCGGCGGATCGAAGCGCTGACGGGGGAGGCGGCAAGGCTTTACCTCGAGGAACAGGCGAGCCTTGCCCGCGCGGCGGCGGAGGCGGCGAAATCCCCGCTCGCCGAACTCCCGGCGCGCATCGAAGCGCTGGTCGCCGACCGCAAAAGGCTTGAGCGCGAGCTTGCTGAGTTGAGGAAGAAACTCGCTCTCGGCGGAGGCGCCGCGACGCCGGCGGACGATGTGATTGACGTTGGCGGCGTCAAATTCCTCGGGAAAGTGCTCGAAGGCGTCGAAACGAAGGATCTACGCGGCCTCGTCGATCAGGCGAAGAAAAAAATCGGTTCCGGGATCGCGGCGTTCGTCAGCGTCGCGGACGGCAAGGCTTCGCTCACCGTCGGCGTCACTGATGATCTCAAAGAGCGTCTCTCCGCCGTCGATCTGGCGCGCGCTGGCGCCAAGGCGATGGGCGGCGCCGGCGGCGGCGGCC
>JBGTLL010000165.1:0-27547 GCA_041744115.1 Parvularculaceae bacterium
TCGTGCCGCGCGGCCGGCGCCTCGTCGTTGAAACGCCTGGCGGCGGAGGCATAGGCGCGCCGGCGGAACGCGATGCCTCATTGCTGGCCCGCGATGTCCGCGCCGGCTTTGTCAGCGACGCGGCAGCGCGAGCGGTCTACAAGGCAAAAGGCGGCGCGGCAGGCGATAACCAGCCATAGCCCTCTTTCTTCGTTCCCCCGCTCTTGCGGGGAAGTGGCTTGAAACGCAAGGTTTTCGCAACCATTGCGTATGGCGCGGCGGATGCCCTAGAGGCTTCTGCAAAGACCGTTCAAATTGGCGCGGCCTGGCCATCTCGCCAGCGTCATTCGGGAGTGAGACATGAGCAAGAAGAAGGGCGAGGGCGGCCCGCTCAGCCTGTTTGTTCCGGAGCCTGAATGCCGCCCCGGCGACAAGCCGGATTTCAGCGAAATGCTGATTCCGGAAGCGGGCGCCGTCAGGATGCCGCCGGTCGATGTCGAGCCGCTGCATATCCATGACCTCGCCTATTCGGTGATCCGGGTTCTGAACGACAAGGGCGAAGCGGTCGGTCCCTGGGCGGGGCAGGTGAGTGACGAGAATCTGATCGAGGGCCTGCGCCATATGATGACCGTGCGCGCCTTCGACGCGCGCATGCTGATGGCCCAGCGGCAGGGGAAGACCTCGTTCTACATGCAGGCCCTCGGCGAGGAAGCGGTCGCCTGCGCATTCCGGATGGCGATGGCGCCGGGCGACATGAATTTCCCGACTTACCGGCAGCAGGGTCTCCTCATCGCCGGCGGCTATTCGGTCACCACGATGATCAACCAGATCTACTCGAACGAGATCGATCCGATGAAGGGCCGACAATTGCCGGTCATGTATTCGTCGAAAGAGGACGGCTTTTTCACGATCTCCGGCAATCTCGCGACGCAGTTCATCCAGGCAGTCGGCTGGGCGATGGCGTCGGCGATCAAGGGCGACACCAGGATCGCGGCCGGCTGGATCGGCGAAGGATCGACGGCCGAGAACGATTTCCATTCGGCGCTCGTCTTTGCGTCAACCTACAAGGCGCCGGTCGTTCTCAATGTCGTCAACAATCAATGGGCGATTTCAACGTTTCAGGGGATTGCGCGCGGTAATGCCGCGACCTTTGCGTCGCGCGGACTCGGCTTCGGCATCCCCTCGCTTCGCGTCGATGGTAATGATTATCTCGCCGTCTATGCGGTCGCGAAATGGGCGATCGACCGCGCACGGAGCAATCTCGGCCCCACCCTGATCGAATTTTTGACGTACCGCACCGGCGCGCATTCGACATCGGACGATCCTTCCGGCTATCGCCCGAAGGACGAATCGTCTGGATGGCCGCTCGGCGATCCGATCGAACGGCTGAAGTTTCACCTCATCAAACGCAATGTGTGGTCCGAGGACCGCCATGTTCAGGCGAAAGCGCAGATCGAAAGCGAAATCCTCCAGGCTCAGAAAGAAGCGGAAAGACACGGCACGCTCCACAACGGACCGCACGCGCCGGCGGGCACGATGTTTGAGCAGGTCTACAAGGAGCCGCCAATCCATCTCCTCCGGCAGCGCCAGGAAGCGGGGATCTGACCGATGACCCGCATGACCATGATCGAAGCGATCAGGAGCGCGATGGATGTTTCGATGGAGCGCGACCCGAACGTCGTCGTCTTTGGCGAAGATGTCGGCTATTTCGGCGGGGTTTTCCGCTGCACGCAAGGCTTGCAGCAGAAATATGGAAATCAGCGATGCTTTGACGCGCCGATCAGCGAAAGCGGCATCATCGGCGCCGCCATCGGCATGGCCGCTTACGGCATCCGTCCCTGCGTTGAAATTCAGTTCGCGGACTATGTTTATCCCGGATACGACCAGCTCGCGTCGGAAGCGGCGCGCATCCGCTACCGGTCGGCGGGCGATTTCACCGTGCCGATGACGGTCCGGATGCCGACCGGCGGCGGCATTTATGGCGGCCAGACCCACAGCCAGAGCCCGGAGGCGCTGTTTGCGCATGTCTGCGGCCTGAAGACGGTGATCCCGTCGAACCCTTACGACGCCAAGGGTCTTCTCATTGCGTCAATCGAAGACGACGATCCGGTGATGTTTCTTGAGCCCAAGCGCCTCTACAACGGCCCCTTCGACGGCCATCATGACCGCCCGGTGACGCCGTGGAAGAAGCACGATCTCGGCGAAGTGCCGGATGGCCACTACAGCGTGCCGCTCGGCAAGGCGGCGATCCGGCGCGAAGGCGCGGATGTCACCGTCGTCACCTACGGCACGATGGTGCATGTGGCGCTGGCGGCGGCCGAGGAAACCGGCGTTGACGCGGAGATCATCGATCTGCGGACGATCCTGCCGCTTGACCTTGAAGCGATCGAGCAATCGGTGAAGAAGACCGGTCGCTGCGTCATCATCAATGAAGCGACCAAGACCTGCGGTTTTGCGGCCGAGCTGATGTCAGTCGTGATCGAAGGCTGCTTTCATCATCTCGAAGCGCCGGTTATCCGCGTCACCGGCTGGGACACGCCGTATCCGCATGCGCATGAATGGGCGTATTTTCCGGGACCGGCGCGCGTCGGCGCCGCGCTGAAACGGGTGATGGTGGAAGTCTGATGGGCGCCTTCTCGCAATCAGGCCGTCGCGGCGATGCGTTTGATCCCCTTCGCGGGGAGCGCCGTACGCAAGTCGTGCGCGGTTTGCAGGTTCATCCAGAATTCAGCCGATGCCCCGAACGCGGCGGCGAGGCGCGTAGCGGTATCGACGGTCATCGTCGTTTCCTCGCGAATCAGCCGCTCAATGCGGGTGCGAGGCACACCCAGATGGCGGGCGAGCGCGATCGCCGAAAGTTCCATGGGCTCTATGAACTCTTCCCGGAGAATACGGCCGGGATGCACCGCGAACTTCAACACAGACATAATCAAGGGCCCTTTCCCTGTTGCAGCGGGCTTCTCCCGCCGCCTCTTGCAACTTATTCACGCATGGTAATCGACGATCTCGACCTCATGGGCGCCGTCCTTCCTCCAAATGAAGCAGAGGCGCCACTGGTCGTTGATGCGGATCGAATGCGAGCCTTTCCTATCTCCTTTCAACGCTTCCAGCCGATTGCCCGGCGGCTTCTTAAGATCGTTCAACTCAGCCGCCGCATCGATCATCGCAAGTTTGTTTTCCGCTCGCGAAATCAGGTCGAGCGAAAACCTTTAGGGCGCTCGCCTGCCGCAATCGCTTCGGCGCGGCGGCCCTTCAGCGACTTGATCATGCGAACACTGTATCACTAAATGATACATGCGTCAAGCGTTCCGTATCACGAACAGATACATACCAGGAGACGATCTGATGGGCATACACGTCATCAAATTGCCGGATGTCGGCGAAGGCGTTGCGGAAGCTGAACTGGTCGAATGGATGATCGAGATCGGCGACAACGTGATGGAAGATCAAGTGCTCGCCGCGGTGATGACCGACAAGGCGACGGTTGAAATTCCCTCGCCCGTCATCGGCAAAGTAACCTGGCTCGGCGCAACGATCGGCGACACGGTCGCGGTCGGCTCGCCGATCATCCGTCTTGACGTTGACGGCGCGGGAAACGCCAAGGCCGACGCAACACACCTGGCAAAAGAGGCGCCGAAGACCGAAACGAAAGCTGCGCCCGCGCCGAAGGCGCAAGAAAAGCCAAAGGCGCCGCCGAAAGCTGACATCAAATCCGTCGCCCCGCCGAATGCGGCGATGTCGGGCGCGCCGCGCAAGGAGGGTGAAAGTCCGCTGGCGTCGCCGGCCGTCAGGAAACGCGCGGCGGACGCCGGCGTCGATCTTCGGCGCGTTGCGGGCACGGGTCCTGCGAGCCGCATCACGCAAGAAGATCTCGATCAGTATTTCGAGCACGGATCATCGAATGGCGCTGGCCGCGGCCGCGCCGCCGATCCAGGCGTCAAGGAAATCCAAATCATCGGTCTCCGGCGCAAGATCGCCGAGAAGATGACGATTTCGCGCAGCCGCATTCCCGACATTGTCTATGTCGAGGAAGTCGATGTGACGGCGCTTGAAGATCTCCGCGCCAGGCTCAACACCGAAAAAAAGCCGGATCAGCCGAAGCTGACGATCCTGCCATTCCTGATGCGCGCAATGGCGAAGGCGATCGCGGATCAGCCGCAACTGAATTCGCTCTTTGACGATGAAGCGGGAATTGTCCGCCAGTATGGCGGTATTCATATCGGCGTCGCCGCGCAGACTGATGGCGGCCTCGTCGTGCCGGTCGTCCGCCATGTCGAGGCGAGGGGGCTTTGGGAATGCGCGGCGGAAGTTGCACGACTTGCCGAGGCGGCGAAAAAGGCAACCGCGACGCGCGAGGAATTGTCAGGATCGACAATCACGATCACCTCGCTCGGCGCGCTCGGCGGCATTGTCACGACGCCGGTCATCAATCACCCGGAAGTCGCCATCATCGGCGTCAACAAGATGCAGGTTCGCCCGCATTGGGACGGCGCGGCCTTCGTTCCGCGCCGCATGATGAACCTTTCCTGCGCGTTCGATCACCGGATCATCGACGGCTGGACCGCCGCGATTTTCGTCCAGCGGATAAAGACGCTGCTGGAAAATCCGGCGATGATTTTCATTGAGGATTGATTGATCAACGGCGCGATCCACTTTCTCCCATTGGGAGAAGGTGGCGCGAAGCGCCGGATGACGGTTCCGATGCAAAAATTGAGGGGCGCAATCGCGGCGCCCCCCTCACCCCGGCCCTCTCCCCCAAGAAGGGGGAGAGGGAGAAAGAAGCGCCTCGATGACCGACCTCTCCACCAAACTCCTCATCATCGGCGGCGGGCCAGGCGGCTATGTCTGTGGCATCCGAGCGGGCCAGCTCGGTCTCGACACGATTGTCGTTGACGCCGAGGCGCTCGGCGGAACCTGCCTCAATGTCGGCTGCATTCCGTCGAAGGCGATCATTCACGCGGCGGACGAATTCGAGAAGGCCACGCATTTCGCCAATTCGTCGGCGCTTGGCATCTCGGCCAGCAAACCGAAACTCGATCTTTCAAAGACAGTCGCGTGGAAGGACGGGATCGTCAAACGTCTGACCGGCGGCGTCGGCGGCCTGCTGAAAAAATCGAAAGTCAGAACGCTGAAAGGCTGGGCGACTTTCGTAGACGGCAAGACCGTCGATGTGAAGACCGCTGAGGGCCTGCAGCGGATCAGGGCCGACAACGTCATCATCGCGACAGGATCGGTTCCGGTCGAACTCCCCTTCATGAAATTCGGCGGCAAGGTCATCTCGTCGACCGAAGCCTTGGCGCTGGGCGCCCCGCCAGGGAATTTAGCGATCGTCGGCGCCGGCTATATCGGGCTTGAGCTCGGCATCGCTTTCGCGAAATTCGGCTCTATCGTCACCGTTGTTGAAGCGATGGACCGCATCCTGCCGACCTATGACGCCGAGTTGACGAAACCCGTCGCCAAACGGCTGAAAGACCTCGGCGTCACCGTCTATCTCGGCGCCAAAGCCAAGGGTCTGACCAAAGACGGAAAGGCGCTGGAAATTGAACAGAACGGCAAGACCGAAGCGATCTCCGCCGACAAGGTTCTGGTCACCGTCGGGCGGAGGCCGCTGACCGAAGGCTGGGGCCGCGAAGGAATCGCACTCGAGATGTCCGGCCGCAATCTCAAGATCGACGACCGCTGCCAGACCTCGATGCGCGGCGTTTACGCGATCGGCGATGTGACGGGCGAGCCGATGCTGGCGCACCGCGCGATGGCGCAAGGCGAAATGGTCGCCGAGATCATCGCCGGCCACAACCGCCGCTGGGACAAGGTCGCCATTCCGGCGATCTGTTTCACCGACCCGGAAATCGTCACCGCCGGCCTCTCGCCCGATGAAGCAATAGCGGCGGGTCACAAGATCAAATCGGCGATCTTCCCTTTTTCCGCAAACGGCCGCGCCATGACCATGGAAGCGGAGGAAGGCTTTGTCCGCGCCGTCGCGCGCGAAGACAACCATTTGCTGCTCGGGCTGCAGGCCGTCGGCCGCGGCGCTGCGGAACTTTCCGCCGCTTTCGGTCTCGCGCTTGAAATGGGCGCCCGGCTTGAAGACGTGGCGGGAACGATCCACGCCCACCCGACGCAGGGCGAGGCCTTGCAGGAAGCGATGCTGCGAACGCTTGGCCATGCCCTCCACATCTGAGGCGGGCGCCAAGGCAAAAGCCAAACGGCGGAAAAAGAAATCCGCGCCGCTGGAAATCGGCTGGCGCGAATGGGCCGAACTGCCGGCGCTCTCCGACCGGCGCATCCTCGCGAAGATGGATACCGGCGCCAAAACCTCGGCGATCCACGCCTATCGCATTCGTGAAGTCATGCGGGACGGGCGGCTGCATGCGGAATTCCACATTCATCCCGTGCAGAAAAAGAAGCGGCCGGAGATCTTCTGCTCGGCGCCGATCCATGACCGCCGGCTTATTCGCAGTTCCAACGGCGCCATCCAGGAACGGATTGTCATCGTCGCTGTTTTGCGCCTGGGAAGCAGGGAATGGCCGATCGATCTGTCCCTCGCCAATCGCGACGACATGGGGTTCAGGCTGTTGATCGGTCGCGACGCCTTGCGTAAAAACGTGATCATCCATCCGGCCCGCTCGTTTCTGCTCGGCCGGTAGTTCTTGCACGGAGCGTTCAATGAAACTCGCTTTGATGTGCCAGAACGGCGCGCTCTATTCGCACCGCCGCCTGATTGAAGCGGCGACGGCGCGCGGGCATGAGATCGATGTCGTCAATCATGTCCGCTGTTACATCAACATCACGTCGCACCGGCCGTCGGTCTTTTATCAGGGCAAGGATCTGCCGAAATACGACGCCGTCATTCCGCGCATCGGGGCGTCGGTGACGTTTTACGGAACGGCCGTGCTGCGCCAGTTTGAAGTGATGGGCGTTTATCCGGTGAACGAATCGGTCGCGATCACCCGCTCGCGCGACAAGCTCCGAAGCCTGCAGCTCCTCGCCAGAAAAGGCGTCGGCCTTCCGGTCACGGTGTTCGCCCATCGGACCGGAAATGTCGAAGAGGTAATCAAGATGGTCGGCGGCCCGCCGGTCATCATCAAGCTTCTAGAAGGGACGCAAGGCATCGGCGTCATCCTCGGGGAGACACAGCGCGCCGCGGAATCGATCATTCAGGCGTTCAGCCGCGTCGATGCCGACATTCTTGTCCAGGAATTCATCAAGGAAGCGCGCGGCGAGGACATCCGCTGCCTCGTTGTCGGCGGCAAGGTTGTCGCCGCCATGAAGCGCAAGGGCAGGGAAGGGGACTTCCGCTCGAACCTCCATCGCGGCGGATCAGCGGAGAGCGTCAAAATCACACCCGCCGAGCGGTCAACGGCGCTATCCGCGGCGAAGGCGATGGGGCTAAATGTCTGCGGCGTCGATATGCTGCGCTCCAATCACGGCGCGGTGGTGATGGAAGTGAATTCCTCGCCGGGGCTTGAAGGCGTCGAGGCGGCGACGGGCGTCGATGTTGCGGGCCTGATCATCGAGTTCATCGAGAAGAACGCCAAACCCGACAAGACAAAGACGAAGGGAAAGGGGTAGAAAAAATGCGACGGGAGCCGCTTACACGTCGAACGGCGGTGGGTCTCGCCGCCGGCGCCGTCGTCGCCACGCAAGTCATGGCGAAAAGCGTCACTGCGGAAGGAGAAAAGTCGATGGAAAAGGTGCTTGGCATCGGCGGGTTTTTTTTTCGGGCGAAGGACCCGAAGGCGCTCGCCAAATGGTACGAGGATCATCTCGGCGTCACGATGACGCCGCGGAGCTATGACGAAACGCCATGGCGTCAGGAAGCGGGAACGACCGTCTTCGCGCCCTTTGCGCAGAACACGGACTATTTTGGCGATCCCCGGCTGCAGTGGATGATCAATTTCCGTGTGCGCGATCTCGACAAAATGGCGGCTCAGCTTCGCGCCGCGGGCATTGCCGTTGAGGTTGATCCCGAGACCTACCCGAACGGGCGCTTCGCGAAGCTCAATGATCCGGAAGGCAATCCGATCCAGCTCTGGCAGCCGGGCGGCAAGGATCCGGGTTAAAGCGTGTCGGGCGAGGCGTCGCTGCGCGCCGCGCAAGCGGACGACGCCGCGGCGATTTCTGGCGTCCTTTACGCGTCGTATTCCGTCCTCTACCGAGGCTGGTACACGGACGATGTGCTGCGCGCCGCGCTCCCGGCGATGACGCGCGCCAATCCGGCGCTCATGGCTTCGGGTCGCTATTTTGTTGCTGAACTCGGCGGGAAAATCGTCTCCTGCGGCGGCTGGAGCGCGGAGAAACCCGGCGTTGGCGGTCTTGTTCCGCGCCTTGCCCATGTCCGCCACTTCGCCACCGATCCCGATCATATCAACCAGGGCTGCGGCGGCGCCATTTTGCGGCGATGTCTTGCGGAAGCTGCCGATGCGGGCTTTGCTGAAATGGAATCGATTTCAAGCCTGACGGCCGAGGCGTTTTACGCGCGTCACGGATTCCGGCAAGTGTCGATGATCCGCCTGCCGTTCGCAGGTGTCAGTTTCGCCTGCGTGCTGATGCGGCGCCGACTGGATCAAAGGGAATGAGTAACGCAATATGAAAACACGAATCCTTGGCTTCGAATGGGACGCGAGTTCCAGCCACGCACGGGGGCCCGCGCTCGGCCCGACCGTCGTCAAACGTCTGCTGTCGAGTGAGGCGTCGAGCAGCTATTCGACCGATCTTGTCGATATGCGGCAAGCGATTGAACGCTATGAAATTCCATCGCTGCCGGAGGACGGCGATGCGGCGCGAGCGACGATCACGAGAACGGTTTCCGATTGCATCGCCGCCGGCTTCGCGCCGCTGTCGATCGGCGGCGATCACAGCGTCACCTATCCGATCCTCAAAGCCGTTCACGCTGCGCACGGACCCGTCAGTGTGCTTCATATCGATGCGCATCCGGACCTCCATGCCGAGTTTGAGGGCGACCGCTACAGCCACGCCTGTCCGTTTGCGCGCTCGCTTGAAGACGGCTTCATCGGAAAGCTCGTGCAGGTCGGCATCCGCTGCCGGGACCCGCATCAAGAGGAGCAGGCGCGGAAATACGGCGTGACGACGCTCCGCGCGGACGAAGTTGACAATGTGCAGGCTGAAATGTTCTCCGGCCCGCTTTACATGTCGATCGATCTCGACGGGATCGATCCGGCGTTCGCGCCGGGGGTTTCGCACCCCGAACCCGGCGGCCTCTCGACGCTGGATGTCCTCACATTGATCCGGCGCATCAAAGGCCCGCTGATCGGCGCCGATGTCGTCGAGCTTAATCCCGAACGCGATGTCGGGATGGCGACCGCCCGCGTTGTCGTGCGGCTGGTCAAGGAACTGGCGGCGAAAATTGCGAATGGATCCGGCCATTGATCGCGCCGCTCAAGATCAGGCCGGGCCGCGACGCTCGCCGCAATCCTTTGCGACTGCCGCGTGACGAACGCGGCCCCTCGGGATGAGGCTCTTGTCATTTGCAATAATTCAGGCTTCATCCTGAGGAGCGCGAGCGCGCATCACGGAGGACGGGAAACAAGTCCGCAAGCGGAATTTATTTCCTGGCGCGCCGCGATGGGTTCTTCAGCCTCGTTCGCGGCCAAAAATGCGTGGGCGGGCGGAACGCGGAGAAGGGGACGACCGTCCGCCAAAGGAACGATTTGCGATTGCGTCTGACCGGCGTCTCAGCCTCGATGGCGACGGTTTCTTCCATCCATTGCGTATTTGAAGCGGCGTCCGGAATGCCGTCGTCGGCGGCCTCGCTTTCCGTGCCGGCATCTTCAGCCAGCAGCGCCTCGACGCCTTGCCGCGCGAGGTCGACTTCCGGCTCGAAATGCTCGACTTTTTGCAGATCGCCCAATTCTGCGGGCGCTTGGGGTTGCACTTTAGGCCCGCTGACGCGAATGGTCGGCGCAAAGCGGGCGCTCGATTGCGCGCTCATCGTTGCACGCCCGAAAGCGCGTTCCGCGCGGCCGAATGCAGTTTCCGCCACGGAGTCAGCCGCGATCGGTTGAGGAGACGCGATTGTCGTGACGGCGGGCGACGCTTGCGTTCCGGCCTCGGATTCGCCGGTCGCGGACGCCGGCGCCGGTGGTGCGCGCTCGCCTTTCTTGTTTCTGGCGGCATCGTCCGTCATTTCGAATTCATCCGCCTGCGGCGCGGTTTCAACAAACGCTTCGAACTCGCGGGAAAGGCGATCTTGCATGTCGCGCGGCGCTGGGCGGTCGCCGCCTGCTTCGGCCTTTGCTTTGAGTGCGTTTCTAGAGGCCAGTTTTTCGCGCGCAAGGCTCTTGCGGCGCGCCCGCGCGATGGCCGCGGCTTTTGCCGCTAGGTCGGTTTCCTCAGGCGGCGGCGGTTCAAGCCTTGCCGGCTCCGTCCGCGCGATGCGCGCGGCGAGCCGCTCGACAAGATCGTCCTCGCCCGCGGCTTCGGATTGAGCGGTGCTTCGCGGTTGCGGCGCCCCCGGTTCGGCGTCCGCCTGCACATCAGCGTCGGGCTGGATCGCCGCCGCGGCAAGCTTTGGTCCGCCGGTGCGGAACAGCGCCGCAAGATCGTCGCTGCTCAGCGCCTCAAGGCCCAACAGCGCCCTGACATCGTTGACATGCGACGGCATGAATTGCGTCAGCGCGCCGACCTTGGCGAGATGATTGCCCTGCGCGGCTGAGAAACCGAGCCCGCGCAAAGCAGCGAGCGAGGCCTGATCCTCGACGCCGACGGCGGTGATGGCGGCGTTCTGCTCGTTGGCGAGTTCGAGCAATTCCGAGATCGCGCTAAGGCCGGGGCCGCGCACGGTGCGCGCGAAGCGCAGGATCGCCGCGCCGCCGGTCTTGATCTCGGCGAACGGAAATGGCTGCACGGTGCGCAGGAAATCATTGGCGCGGCCGCGCACTTCGATCGCAAGGCGGGCGCCGGTCTCGGCGAGGCGCTGAAGCTGGCGCGCGGTCGCCGCGATATCGGCGTCGACGGGCGGCATCGGGCATTCAAGCGTCACCAGTTCCGCCGGGAAGGCGCTATCGCGGAGCAGCACCGTCATGTGCGACGGGAACGTCTCGTCCGACAGATCACTGAGGGCAAGATTGATCGAAAAGCCCGGTGCGTGCGATCCGCGCCAGCCCTGATAGGCGGCAAGCGCTTCGGCGAGCACATAGCGGGTGAGCTCGCTCATCCGCCCTTGCGTTTCAAAAAACGAAATAAAGGCGCCCGGCGGCAGCACGCCGAGGCTTGGATGGCGCCAGCGAACGAAAGTCTCGACGCGGGCGAGCGCGCCATTGCCGAGGTCGAAAATAGGTTGAAAAAGGACCTCGAAGTCCTTGTCTTTCAACGCATTATCGATATCGACATTGGACAGTCGAACCGCCTGCGCGCTCATTTGCTCTCCTCCGCCGGAATTCCGTCCGGCCCGCCCCGATCCGCAGCCTTTGGCGCACCTTTAACGAGCCGGGTTAAAGCTAGCTGAATGGAATGCGCGGCAAAGGATGCGCGGGGAGCGGTCGCGGCGACCGTGGCTCGATTCAGGCGGCGCGGTAAATGGTTAATTTCAAGAACTTTACGGTCGCTCAATAATCAAACTGCTCGCGCAGGCTGCGCTCGTCGAGGGATTGGCCGCGGTCGAACAGGAGGGTCATCGAGATCTCGCGATTCTCGCGCGCTTCGACCGTCACCGCGTTCCTGACTTCCTGATTGTCAGCGACCGCCGAAACCGGTCGAAGTTCGGCTTCGAGCGCCTCGAAGCGGACGACCGCGTCATGGGGAAGCAGCGCGCCCTTCCACCGGCGCGGCCGGAAGGCGCTGATCGGCGTCAGCGCGAGAAGGTCGGCGCTGATCGGCAGGATCGGACCATGAGCCGAAAGATTGTACGCCGTCGATCCGGCCGGCGTTGACAGGAGAATGCCGTCGCAGGTGAGCGATTCCATCCGGACCTTGCCGTTGACCAAAATCTGCACCCGCGCGCTCTGCCGGGTCTGGCGGAAGAGCGACACTTCGTTGATGGCGAGCGCGTAGTGGCTCTCGCCGGCCTCGTCGACCACCTTCATCGACAGAGGATGGATCACCGCCTGTTCCGCTTCGGCAATCCTGGCCGGAAGATTTTCAGGATCGGGCGTGTTCATCAGGAAGCCGACAGTGCCGCAATTGACGCCGTAGACCGGCTTCCCCGCCTTCATGTAGGCGCGCAAGGTTTCCAGCATGAAGCCGTCGCCGCCGACCGCGATGATGATGTCGCAATCCGCCGGCCCATGGTCGCCGAAGCGCGCGCGCAAAAGGGCGGCGGTTTCAATCGCCTGCGGTCTGGCGCCTGAAAGAATGCACAGTCTGTGGTCGGGCAAGGGGCCGGCTCCGGCGATTCGCACCATGATAGGGCGCCGCGCGTGAAGGAAAAAGACGGTCGTCGAGGGCTGCGCTCAGCCCTCGCCTGACGGCGCCGGTCTGCTAGGATCGTCCCGAAGCGGCGAAAGCGGAGAATCCATGAACGCGCGGACGCGAATGCCGGAAACGATTGGCGCGGCGCCGGGATTCAATATCCCCGATCCGAAGACCTTGCCTTCCATCAAAGGCAAAGTCACGGCCGACGAATGGCGTATCAGATGCGACCTCGCGGCGACCTATCGGCTGGCCGCGATGTATGGCTGGGACGACATGATCTTCACCCATATTTCGGCGCGCCTGCCGTCCGAGGATGGCGAGGAGCGGTTCCTTCTAAACCCCTATGGCGTGTTCTTCGAGGAGATGACGGCGTCGTCGCTGATCAAGGTCGATCCAAGGGGGAACGCCGTCGAGGAGACGCCCTATTTCACCAATCCGGCGGGCTTCACCATTCATTCCGCGCTGCACATGGCGCGGGACGATGCGCATTGCGTCCTTCATCTGCATACGCCCTATGGCGTTGCGGTGTCGGCGCAGCAGGGCGGATTGAGACGCTATTCACAATTCGCGATGATCGTGCATGACGACGTCGCCTATCACGACTATGAGGGCATCGCGACCGACCTCGACGAGCGCGACCGTCTCGTCGCGGACATCGGCAATCACGGATTCATGATCCTCAAAAATCACGGAACGCTGACCGTCGGCAGGAACTGCGCGCTGGCATTCCTGCGGATGTATTTTCTCGAGCAGGCGTGCCGCGCGCAGATCCTCGCGCAGAGCGACACCAGGCCGCCGCTTGAAGAGCCGCCGGCGATGAGCGCCAAAGTCCTGCAGCAGGGAACGCCCGCGTTCGTCGAGGGCATGGGCGACAATCTCGCCTGGCCGGGATTGATCCGGAAACTTGACCGGACCAATCCGGGTTACGACGCGTAGGGCGTCCTTCGGCAGGCTCGGAATCGAATTCTTTGCACGGATGGTCCTCGCCGCCGATCCTTCGAGACGCGGCCCAAGAGGGCCGCGCCTCAGGATGAGGGAGATCCTGGTTTCAACAGAGAAATTCCTCATCCCGAGGAGCGCGCTTCTTTGCGCGCGCCTCGAAGGATGCGCCGCGCGTTCCATCCGCGCAAGAGACCCAAAGGTTGGGGTGAATTCCGCATTTTGGTCGAGGCGCCCGAAATCGGCGGATTTATCCGCCCTACGGATTTTCGCCTTTCAGCGTCTTCAGGTAGGCGACAATCGCGGCGCGTTTTTCCGCATTCGCTTCGCCCGCGTAGCTCATGCGCGATTTCGGCACGATCGAAGACGGCGATGCGATAAAGGCGTCGAGCATCGCGTCGTCCCAGACGAGGTTGGCGTTCCGCATCGCCGGCGAATAATCAAATTCCTGCCGCGCCGATGGCGCGCCGTAAATGTTGAAGAGGCTTGGGCCAACGAGACGCGCATAGCCCGGCGCCGAAGGGTCCTTGACGGAATGGCAGACGGCGCAGGGAGCAAAGGCGATCCTGCCGCGCTCCTCGATCGTCAGCGGACGCACGTTCGCTTCGTCCTGCCCCCCGCACGCCGACAACGCGAGCGCCGCCAGCAGCGCCAGTCGCCAAACTTCAACCATTGAAATCCCTCGTCCCGCGTCAGACGGCGGAGTCTAGCCACGCCCGCGGCGATCGGCTAGGGAGGCGGTTCTACCTCGCTAATCCGCCGCGTTAGCTCAGCTGGTAGAGCAACCGCCTTGTAAGCGGTAGGTCGCCTGTTCAATTCAGGCACGCGGCACCATCTGGCCGCTTCACCGGGCATGAGTTGCGGAAGCGCTGACGCGATGAGTCGAAATCCCGAAAATCGCCCGCCCGTCGCATGGGTCGTGACCGACGGTCGCGCCGGGATTGAAGCGCAAGCGCTCGGCCTCGCCGAAGCGGTTGCGCAAAGGACGCCGCTTTTGATTGTCGGCAAACGCATCAGCATCGGCGCGCCGTGGCGCGATCTGCCGCATAGGGTTTGGGGCGATCCGCTCGCGCGGCTGGCGCGGACAAGCGATTTTCTGTCGCCGCCGTTTCCGGACGTCTGGATAGGCTGCGGGCGGCAATCCGTTGCGTTGACGATCGCGGTCAAACGCAAGAGCCCGTCAACCTTTACCGTCCAGATTCAAGATCCGCGCGCGCCGGCCGCGCTGTTCGATCTCGTCATATCGCCTGCGCATGACAATCTTTCCGGCGACAATATCTTTTCAATCATCGGTTCGCCGGTCCGAAACGACGCCAACGCGACAGGCGCGTCCGTGCGACGTGGTCGGGAAACTGGCCGTCAAAAAGTCGCCGTGCTGATCGGCGGACCCAACCGGGCGTTCGACCTCGCCGAGCGCGATGCGCGTGCGGTCGGCGCGGAACTTCTTGCGCTGGCAAAGTCAGGGGCCGAACTTGTCGTCACCACCTCGCGCCGCACGCCAGGGAAATTGGCGGAAACGCTCAAACTGCTGCTGGAAGGACATGCGCGCGTTTTCTGGCGCGCCGGCGCGGATCCCGCGTCGTCCAATCCTTACCCGGCGATGCTGGCGGACGCCGACGCCATTGTTGTCACCGAAGACAGCGTCAACATGGCGGTCGAAGCGGCGGCGACCGGCCGTCCGGTGCATATTCTCCGGTTACCGCGAAAGCGCTTTGCGTCCGCCAAAAAGTTTGACGCTTTTCACGAAAGTCTGCGCCAGCACGGCGCCTCCCGCTATTTCACCGGCGCGCTCGATGGCTGGGCCTACGCGCCGCTCAATGAAACGGCGCGCGCGGCGGACGAAGTCGTGCGCCGCTGGAGGCTCGGCGCCACAAACTGACCTCAGCCGTTCGATGAGCCGTGCCTGCCATGCGGCAAGTCGGCTTCGCAAACCAACGCGGTCATCCTACATTTGTCGCACGAGTTCACCGGCGACGGCGCACCCTCCGAAAACGCCTCCAGTCGTCGTCGGCGTCTGTTCGAGCAAATGTGAGCCCTCTGATCTTGCTCGACGACTGGCCGGACCTTTCCCCCAAAGGTCCGGCCTTTTTTTTTGCTTATTCGCCCATCGCCCGCAGCATCCAGGCCGTCTTTTCATGGGTCTGGATGCGGATGGTCAACAGATCTTCGCTCGCGGCGTCGCCGACCTCTCCGGCCACGGCAAGCGCCTTTCTCGCCCGGCGGACAAGGGCCTCGTGACCGTCGAGCAGGTTGGTGATCATCTCCTTTGCGGGCGGCGGCGATTGCTCGACGCTTTCGATCGTCGCGAGGCTGCCGAAGGCGCGCCCGCTTGCCGGCGCAAAGACGCCCAGAGCGCGGACGCGCTCGGCGATTACGTCCAGTGCGTCCCACATTTCGCGGTACTGCACTTCGAACATGGCATGGAGCGCCGGAAACTGCGGACCGGTGACATTCCAGTGATAGGCATGGGTCTTCAGGTAAAGGACGAACGTGTCGGCAAGAACGCCGTTCAGCGCTTCCGCGGCGGCGGTGCGGGCATTGCCGTCGAGGCCGGTATTGATGGACATAAATCTGGCTCCGGAGTTTGCGTCCCGCTACCGAGATAGGCTTCGGACCTGCGTCATTCAAATAGATAATCGGAAACCGCCCAATCGATTTTACCGATTGAGCGACGCGCAAAATCGCTGGATGCGGCGGCAGGCTTCCTCGAGGTCGGCCATCGACGCCGCGTAGGAAATCCTGAAATATGGCGACAGTCCGAAGGCGGCGCCAAAGACGACGGCGACGCCTTCCTGATCAAGCAGCGCCAGGGCGAAGTCTTCGTCGGTCGCGAGTTTCTTGCCGGACGGGGTCGTCTTGCCGAGCGCGCCCGCGCAGGACGGATAAACGTAGAACGCGCCGCCGGGCGTCCGGCAGGATAGTCCGTCGGCGTCGTTCAGCATGGCGGCGACCCGGTCACGTCGCGCGCGGAACGCCGCCTTGCGCTTCGCGAGAAATCCGTGATCGCCGTTCAGGGCCGCGACCGCCGCCCACTGGCTGATCGAACAGGGATTGGTAGTCGACTGCGAGGCGATTTTCGCCATTGCGGAAATGAGTTTTTCGGGGCCGCCAGCATACCCGATCCGCCAGCCCGTCATCGCATAGGATTTGGAAGCGCCGTTGACCGTCAGGGTGCGGTCAAAAAGGCGCGGCTCGACTTGCGCGATCGTCGCGAATTGATGGCCGTCATAGAGAATATGCTCGTAGATGTCGTCGGTCAGAATCATCACATGAGGGTGTTTTAACAAGACGTCCGCCAGAACCTTCAGCGACGCGTGGTCATAGACGGCGCCCGAAGGGTTTGACGGCGAATTGAAAAAAACCCACTTCGTTTTCGGCGTGATCGCGCGGTCAAGCGCCTCCGGCTTTAACAAAAAGCCGTCAGCCTCCGTCGTTGTGACGATGACCGGCTTGCCGCCCGCAAGGACCACGATGTCCGGATAGGAAACCCAATAGGGCGCGGGAATGACAGCTTCGTCGCCCCCGTTCATGCTCGCCATGATCGCATTGTAGATGACCGCCTTGCCGCCCGGCGCAACGGAGATCTGCGCCGGCGTGTAGGCGAAATCATTGTCGCGGCGGAATTTGGCGATGACCGCCTGTTTCAGTTCCGGAATGCCGTCGACATTGGTGTATTTCGTCTCGCCCCGGCGGATCGCGTCGATTGCGGCGTCCTTGACATGATCGGGCGTGTCGAAATCGGGTTCGCCGGCGGACAGCGAAATCACGTCCTTGCCCTTGGCTTTCAGCTCACGGGCAAGCTGCGTCATTGCAAGCGTCGGCGAAGGCGCGATGCGGGCGAGGGCGGCTGACTGGCGGAATTCCATGGTCCTGATTACCGCGCCGCGCGCCGTCTTCCAACCGGCGTTTCTCTCACCCGCTCGCTGGCCTCTCCCAAGGGAGAGGCCAAGAGCACCTTGCCTCTCCCTTGGGAGAGGCCAGCGAGCGAAGCGAGCGGGTGAGGGGCAACTGCGCCGCTTAACCGAAATCCTCGCGCGCCAGCCAGAAAACTTCGCCTTCGCCCTCTTCCGTCTGCGGCCACAGGAAAGGGAGCTGCGGATAATCGCGTTCAAGGATCGCGCGCCCGGTCCCGAATTCGCAGAGAATGCCGCCGCCCTTATTCAGGTAATTCGGCGCTTCGGCGAGAATGCGGCGCACGATGTCGAGACCGTCTTCGCCGCCAGCAAGCGCAAGCGCCGGTTCGGCGCGGAATTCGGGCGGCAATGCCTTCATGGCGTCCGCGCCGACATAGGGCGGGTTGGCGAGGATCAGGTCGAACGCCTTGCCGCCGAGCGGGGCGAATAGATCGCCTTCGTGAAGGAACACACGATTTTCAAGCCCGTGCTCTTCGACATTGAGCGCGGCAACGGCGAACGCGTCCGGCGACAGTTCGACGGCGTCAATCTCCGCCGCCGGATAAGCGAGCGCCGCGAGGATCGCGAGACATCCAGACCCCGTGCAAAGGTCGAGAACGGACGCCACATCCTCCGCCGGCGGAAGGAAGGAGGGGCTATCCGCCAGAATCTCGCCAATAAACGACCGGGGAACGATAACGCGCTCATCGACGTAGAATGCAACGCCCTGCACATACGCCTTGTTGACGAGATAGGCGGCGGGCTTTCGGGTCTTCACGCGTTCACGAATGAGCGAAGCGACGCGCTCGCGTTCCTTGGCGGTCAGCCGCGCGTCGAGCCAGGGGTTGATGTCGTCGATCGGCAGCGACAGCGCTTCAAGTATGAGAAACGCCGCCTCATCGACCGCGTTCGCGGCGCCATGACCGAAAGAAAGCTTCGCGCGCGTGAATGAGGTGACGGCGTAGCGAAAAAAATCCCTGACGGTGCGCAATTCGTCCGTCATCGACGTTTCTTCTTGCC
Organism: Parvularculaceae bacterium; assembly: GCA_041744115.1. Lineage (GTDB taxonomy): Bacteria > Pseudomonadota > Alphaproteobacteria > Caulobacterales > Parvularculaceae > Amphiplicatus. Next base: position 18,204 of record JBGTLL010000165.1, read on the forward strand.
GCCGCTTTTACCGCGCGCCGCCTTCGATGACGGGCCTTTCCCCCTGCCCTTGTCGCGCCGCCGCCGGGGCGAGGCGCGGAAATCCGGATCCTCGATCGGATCGGAAATCATTTCGAAGATGAGGCCGCCGCGCAAGGGGGCCGCTTCCGCCAGGCGGACGCGAACTTTCTGGCCGAGGCGATAGGCGCCGCCCCGTTGCGCACCGATCAGCGCATGTTTTTGTTCGACGAAGTCGTACCGTTCGGGCCCCAGCGTCCGCGCGGGGCAGAAGCCGTCGGCGCCGGTTTCCTCAAGCATCACGAACAGCCCGAACCGCGTGACGCCGCGAATGCGGCCGTCGAATTCCTCGCCGATGCGATTTTCGAGATAGCCCGCGAGATAGCGGTCGTTCGCCTCGCGCTCGACCGCGATGCCGCGCCGTTCCATGTCTGAAATCAGCTCGGCGGTCTTCTGCAGTTTTTGCGCTTCTTCCGCCGGCTGACCGCCTTCGCCAAGCTTTGCCGCCGTCACCAGCGCGCGGTGGATCGTCAGGTCGGCGTAGCGTCTGATCGGCGAGGTGAAGTGCGAATAGCGCGCGAGGTTCAGCCCGAAATGGCCGAGGTTCTCGGTCGAATAAACCGCCTGCCGCTGCGATCTGAGGACAATGTCGGAAATCAGTTCCTGCTGGCCGCGCTCGCCCGCGATCTTCAAAATCTGGTTGAACTGCGCCGGGCGGATCGCGCCCTTGGCCAGCGAATAATCGAGGTCTTCAAGATAATCGCGGACGCTGTCGAGCTTTTCAGGGTCCGGCGTGTCGTGGACGCGATAGATCTGCGCGATCTTTGCCTGTTCGAGCGTTTCGGCGGCTGCGACATTTGCGAGGATCATGAATTCCTCGATCAGCCGGTGCGCGTCGTAGCGCTCGCGCTTGATGATCCGCGCGACGGTTCCGTCTTCGTTAAGGATGATCTTTCGTTCCGGAAGATCGAGATCGAGCGGTGCGCGCTTTGCGCGTTCCTTCCAGCGCGTCTGGAATGCTCTGTAGAGATTGTGGACTGTCTCGGCGACCGGACCCTTTTTTGTCTGGTCGCCGATGAGCTCTTGCGCCTCGGCGTAGGAGAGCTTTGCCGCGGAACGCATCATGGCGCGCATGAACCGGTGGCGGCGTTTTCGCCCGTCGGCGCCGATGATCATTTCAACCGCGATGCACGGCCGGTCGCCGTCGTCGCGCAAGGAACAAAGATCGTTCGACAGCCGCTCGGGGAGCATCGGCACGACGCGGTCGGGGAGGTAGACCGAATTGCCGCGCCGCTGCGCTTCCTTGTCGAGCGCGGATCCCGGCCGGACGAACCAGCTGACATCGGCAATCGCGACCACGACTTTGTGGCCCCCTTGGTTGGCGGGATCGTCGTCCGGCGCTGCAAAGACCGCGTCGTCATGATCCTTGGCGTCTTCGGGGTCGATGGTGACCAGCGGCATGGCGCGAAGGTCGGTGCGGTCGCCAAGAGCAGGCGGTTTTGCGCGCCCGGCTTCCGCGATCACATCGGCGGGGAGTTCAACCGGCACGTCATGCGCTGCAAGCGCGATCAGCGAAAAGGCGTTCTTGTCGTCAACATGCCCGGCGATTTCGCGGACGCGCGCGCGTCCGCCGCCACTCCTTCTTCCGCCTGTCTCAGGTGCCGCTTCCACCCAGACGAGGTCGCCTTCCTTCGCATCGCGCGCGGCGTCGCGATCGACCGTAAACGTGTTTCTGGCGCGGCGCTCGACGGGTTCGGCGACGCCGCCGGTTTTCGTCTGGCGGAATACCGCAAGAAAACGGTGCGCGCCCTTGCCGAGCGGCTTGACCAGTTTTGCTTCGTAGCCATCGTCGCCGGCCGGTTTCAGCCGCGCGAGAAAACGGTCGCCGACGCCGGGCGCCGGTTTTGTCTTCTGCGCCTCCTTGAGCGAGAGGCGGATCATCGGCGGTTCGGTTTCGCCTTCCCATGAAGCCGGCAGGCAAAGCATGTCGCCGTCTTCATCAACCGACATGATGTCGATCGCGAGAACCGGCGGCAGCGCATCGGCGACCCCGAATTTCTTCGGTCCCGCCCGGCGCAGATCGCCTTCCGCTTGCATTTCCTTGAGGAGAGCGCGCAGGCGGGCGCGATCTTCGTCCTTTACGTTAAACGCGCGCGCGATATCGCGGCGCGAGATTTCGCCTTCGGCGCCGCGCAGATATATCGCGATTTCGTCTCTTGTCGGAAACCCTTTCGGGCGTTTCTTGGCGGCCAATCGCTGCTTTCTTCGGGGCGGCGGCGACGCCTTACCACGATTGAAGAAAAACGCTAACCGCCGAAGCGAAGGGCATCCTGCGGCTGGCCGTCGGCGCGAATTTCATAGTGGAGATGCACGGCGGTCGCATTGCCGCTGCGCCCCGTGCGCGCGATGATATCGCCCTGACGGACGCGGGCGCCGGTCCCAAGATTGGGGGCGGCGGAAGAAAGATGCGCGTAGCGCGTCTCGACGCCGTTGCCGTGGTCGAATGCGATGGTGAGGCCATAGCCGCGCTGTTCGCGTATCCATGCGACGCGTCCGTCCGCCGCCGCAACAACAGCGCGCGGGTCGCCAGTGTAAAGATCAAGCCCGTCATGAACGATGCCGGCGCCGCCGACGCGGACGCCAAACGCCGACGACAGGCAGCCGTCAACCGGTGCGCGCCGCAAGGCGACGCCGCGAACGACGATCATGGGGCTATAAGAAAGGATGCGCCTGTCAGCGCCGGCCGGCGGCGCGTTGGCGACAAAAACACCGGGACAGAGATAAAGCGACTGCGCCGGCGACGGCGCGCCCGCCTGCTGCTGCGCCGTCGCGCAGGCGGCCAGCGCCAACGCCGCAAGGCTGATCGACCCTTTACTCAACACACAGATCATCGACCGCCTCTCGGGACGATCATACCGAAGAGGTCATTCGCGGAAAGTTAAAACCGATGGAGCTCAGCCGGCCGCCGATTTCTTTGCGGGCGGTTTTTTGACGGCGCCCTTTTTCACGGCCTTCTTTTTTGGCGCGGGTTCGGCCTTGTTTTTCTTCACGGCCTTGCGCGCCGGCTTTTTCGACGGCGCCTTCTTTTCGCGCTCGGCGAGGAGCAAAAGCGCCTCTTCAAGGGTCAGCGTTTGCGGCTCGGTCCCCTTCGGCAAGGTCGCGTTGGTCTTGCCGTGTTTGACGTAGGGACCGTAGCGGCCGTCCATGACCTGAACCGGATCGCTGGTCGCCGGATGGGGGCCGAGTTCCTTCAGCGGCTTTGCGCCGCCGCCGCGTCCGGCGCGCGGATTGGCGCGTTTTTCTTCGATCAAAGCCACCGCGCGGTTGAGGCCGACTTCAAAGACATCTTCGATCGACGGAAGATTGGCGTAGATTTTCCCGTGTTTGACGTAAGGACCGAAACGGCCAAGCCCGGCCTCGATCGTCTCGCCATCCGACGGGTGCGCCCCGACATCGCGCGGCAGCGCCAGGAGCATCAGTGCCTTTTCCAGCGTGATCTCTTCAACTTTCCAGTTTTTCGGCAGGCTCGATCGTTTGGGTTTTTCCTCGGCGTCTTTTTCCTGCTCGCCAACCTGGATGTACGGCCCGAACCGCCCGACGCGCAAAAAGACCTGAAGCTCCGACCCTGGATCAATGCCAAGGAGCTTGTCGCTCGTATCCGCGTCTGCCTCGCTCGCCGACAATTGTCTTGTAAAATTGCAGTCTGGATAGTTCGAGCAGCCGATGAAAGCGCCGAATTTGCCGGTCTTCAGCGACAACCGCCCCGCTGCGCAAGACGGGCAGGCGCGGGGGTCGGAGCCGTCGTCCTTCTTCGGAAAAATGTGCGGCCCGAGCGACTCGTTGAGGGCGTCAAGAACGTCAGTAATCCTCAGTTCGGCGACGCCTTCGACAACGGAGGAGAAATCCCGCCAGAAATCGCGGAGGAACGCCTTCCAGTCGACATCGCCGTTCGAAATCTCGTCGAGCGTTTCTTCAAGGTCGGCGGTGAAATCATACTCGACGTAGCGCTTGAAGAAGTTTTCGAGAAACGCAACGACGATGCGGCCTTTGCTATCCGGAATGAACCGGTTCTTGTCCATCGTCACATAGCCGCGATCGCGCAATGTTGTCAGGATTGACGCGTAGGTCGACGGCCGGCCGATGCCGAGTTCTTCGAGGCGTTTGACGAGAGAGGCTTCCGAAAATCGCGGCGGCGGCTGCGTGAAGTGCTGATCGGCGTTGACGTCGGAGACCGACGCCGCCGCGCCCTGACGCACTTTCGGCAGCACGCCGGAACCGTTTTCGCTGTCGCCGTCGTCGCGGCCCTCTTCGTAGAGCTTCAGAAATCCGTCGAAGAGAATGACCGAGCCGGTGGCGCGCAGGCCGGTGGTTTTGTCCGATGACAACAGCTCGATCGTCGTGTTTTCGAGGTCGGCCGACTGCATCTGGCTCGCCATCGCGCGCTTCCAGATCAACTCGTAGAGCCGGTGCTGGTCGTTATCGATCCCGCGGAATCTCCCAGGCATCCGAGAGAACGAAGTTGGACGAATGCATTCATGCGCTTCCTGCGCATTCTTCGCCTTGGTTTTGTACATGCGCGGCGCGTCCGGCCGATAGCGCGCGCCGAATTCTTTTTCGATGGTGCGGCGGACGTCGCCGATCGCTTCGCCGGCCATATCGACGCCGTCGGTGCGCATATAGGTGATGAGACCGGTCGTCTCGCCGCCGATATCGACGCCTTCATAAAGCTGCTGGGCGAGGCGCATCGTGCGCTGCGCATTGAAGCCGAGCTTGCGCGCCGCTTCCTGCTGCAGGGTCGATGTCGTGAACGGCGGCGGCGGATGGCGTTTGGCGGGCTTTGCTTCGATCGAGTCGATTGAAAATTTCGACGTCTCGACCGTCCTTTTCGCCGCTGTCGCCACGCCTTCACTGTTCAGCGAAAACTTCTTGAGTTTCTCGCCCGTGAGCAGCGTCAGCCGCGCTTCGAACGGGGTTGAGCCTTCCGAGACGGCTTGCGCGGCGACCGTCCAGTATTCCTCGGCGGTGAACTTCTCGATCTCAAGTTCGCGCTCGCAAATGAGACGAAGCGCGACCGACTGCACCCGGCCCGCCGAGCGCGCGCCCGGCAATTTTCGCCACAAGACCGGCGACAAAGTGAAGCCGACGAGATAGTCGAGCGCCCGGCGGGCGAGATAGGCGTCGACGAGCGCCTGATCGACCGCGCGCGGATGCTCCATCGCCGCGTTGACGGCGCTTTTGGTGATCGCATTAAAGGCGACACGGTCGATCTTGAGGTCTTTCCGGAGGGCTTTTTTCTGGGAAAGGACTTCGAGGAGATGCCAGGAAATGGCTTCGCCCTCGCGATCGGGGTCGGTTGCAAGGATCAGCCGGTCTGCCCCTTTGACGGCTTCCGCGATCTCGGCGACCCGCTTTTTGGAGCCCGCGTCGAGCTCCCAGATCATCGCGAAATCATCGGCCGGATCGACCGAACCGTCCTTTGAGGGGAGGTCGCGGATGTGGCCGTAGGAGGCGAGAACCCGGAACCCGGATCCCAGATATTTATTGATGGTTTTGGCCTTCGAGGGCGATTCGACAATGACGACCTGCATGTGTCGTTCGGTCTCCCGGAAAGGCGGTTTCTAGGGGTCCCGGCGAGCAGCGGCCGGGCGCGAGGCGCGGGAACGTGCGTTGGCGTTGGTAAAAAAGTCAACCGCCCGCCCCGAGACGATGCAACTTTAGGTATATTAGTTGTTTATTTTAATATCCTAGGTTGCTATGATCTCAACTCGTAATTGCCGCGGAACTTGCGCGCGTCGGACAGGATTTAAAGTGATGAAACAAAAGGTTAAGCGACTTGACGAAACCGAGGCGCCGCCCCGGCTCGCGACCGGGACGGAGACGGCGGAATATATTGGCGACCTCCTCGGCCAACTCGAAGTGCTTGCGAGGACGAAAGGCCTCGTCAAGCTCCAGTTCCTGCTTTTGAGCTGCCAGGACGAAGCGTCGAGGATCGCGGCGGGGAAGTAGACAGGCCGCCCGCCGGCGCCCTCGTTCGCAGTGGCGTTCAAGCAAGAAGATCCTTCCTCGCCTTGTTCACCGCGTCCTCAAAGACCTGAGCGCGCCCGGCGGCGCGGGCGACGATAAGAGCCCCTTCAATATCTATGACGGCGGCGACGGCGCGAGCCTCGGCTTCTTTCGCCGTCAGTCCCGCGTCGCGGAGCGCCGCCGCGAGCGCTGCGATCCAGTCCTTGATGATGGCGCCGGCGTCTCGTCCCGGCCCGTCCTTGTTCCGTTGCACGAGCATGCTGGCGACGATGCATGGCGCCTCGCCGCATTCATAAAGTTCGCGCACCGCAGCCAACATCCTGTCGATGCGTTTTGCGGCCGGCGCATCCTCGCGCAGCGGCGCGACGATGTTGGCGCCCGCCCAATCCTTGGCGAAGGCGACGACCGCTGCGGCCATCTCTTCCTTGCCGCCCGGGAAATGATGATAGAGGCTCGAACGGCCGAGACCCGTCGCCTCCGAGATGTCGCTGATCGAGACGCCCTCGTAGCCCGCGCGGCGGAAAAGATCGAAAAGCCGACGAATGATTTCATCGCGCGGCGGGGATTCGAAACTCTCTTTGGTCATGACCCAACATGGCGCCGTTCGGCGGCTCGTTACAGCCCGAGCGCGGAAAGCCCCGGATGATCGTCGGGACGTCGCCCCTGCGGCCAGCGGAATTTCCGGTCCTTATCCGCGATCGGCAAATCGTTGATGCTGGCGATGCGCCGCCGCATCAATCCGCTTTCGGCGAACTCCCAGTTTTCGTTGCCATGGGAGCGGAACCAATGGCCCGAATCGTCGCGCCATTCATAAGCGAAGCGCACGGCGATGCGATCGCCGCCGAAGGTCCAGACCTCCTTGATCAGCCGATAGTCGAGCTCGCGCTCCCATTTGCGCGCGAGGAATTCTTCGATCGCCTTACGGCCCTCGATGAATTCGACGCGGTTCCGCCATCTGGAATCGGCGGTGTAGGCGAGAGCGACGCGATAAGGGTCGCGGCTGTTCCAGGCATCCTCCGCGAGGCGCGCTTTTTCGGACGCGGTTTCGGCGGTGAACGGCGGGACCGGCAGGCGAGTCTCGATTTGGATGCTCATTTCCTCATCCTTGAAGGCAAGCGGGGCGCGCGAACAGAGAAACGCGCGCCCGCCCCGAAGAGATCAAAATTTAGAGCGCATCTGGCGACTTCGGTTCGATACGCGGCCAATTCGCGTCGGCTTTGCCGATTTGTTTTGCCGGATCTTTCAACCATTCTTGCAGGATTGCATCGTTGACGTTGAAATAGAGCTTGCCGTCGACGACTTTGGAATAGCGCGGATCGCCGTCGAGTTTCTTGCCGAGCGCGACTCCGAAGGCGCAATACCCGCCATATTGCGGGGCGTATTTCGCCGGCGTAGCCTCGAAGGCTTCGAGGTTCGCCTTGCTGGCGAAGCGATAGAAGGCGCCGTCGTAAACGGCTGCGAATTCCTCGACGCCGAGAGTCTTCCGGCCGTTGTAAACTTCAACGACGTCATATGAGTGCGCGGCGACGCCGGGGCCTTTAAGCGACGCCCCGCGGCTGGTGTTCTGCTCGTCGATGGCGAAGGCGGGTGCGGCGGCGGAGAGCGACGTTGCGAGCGCCGCCGCGAGGGCGAGAAATACGGTCTTCATTTTCATGCTCCTGGTTTGTTCGAGTTGAAGGGATCAGGCCGCCCGGCGCGCTTCGGCGGCGGGGAAGTCGAGGTCGGTCTTGAAGGCCTCGTTGATGTAGTTCGTGTAAGTATTGAGCGCGACAAAGCCGACGATTTCGAGAAGCTCGGCGTCGGTGAAGCCCGCTTTGCGCGCGTCGGCGACGTCGCTGTCGGTAACCGCGCCGCGGGCGACGGCGATCTTGCGCGCGAACTGCAGCGCGGCGTCGGCCTTGCGGTCGGTCGATCGGCCGTCGCGATTGGCGGCGATCTCGTCGCCGGAGAGCTTGGCGACGTTCTCGGCGAGATAGGTGTGGGCGGAGTTGCAATAGGTGCAGCCGTTGACGTTTGCGACCGCAAGGGCGATGCGCTCACCCGTCGCGGGCCCAAGCGTTCCCTTGCCGAGCGCCGACAGCAGCGAGACGAGCCCTTCAAGGGCGGCGGGGCTCGTCGAAACAAGCCGGAACATGTTCGGGACGATGCCAAGTTTCGCTTTGACGGCTTCGAGCAGGGGCCGCGCTTTTTCGGGCGCGTCGTCGATCGATGCGGGCGTCGGGATGCGGGACATGAGACTTCTCCTGATTGGGTTGCATTTTCCATATACCGAACGTTCGGTACAGTTGCAAGCGATCTTGCCCCTTCTGACGGCGATGTGATCGCCGGAACGCCTGACGGCGCTTTCGAATTGAGCGGCAAATCCCAGAACAGCGCCTCAAGCCGCCTTCAGCGAGAATTTGCCGCCTGAATGCTCTTCGGCGTCGCCGGCGAGCACGAGATCGACGAGAGCGTCGATGATGAGGCTCGAAGGCGCATCGACGCCGCGCAGGATGTCGTCACGGTGGAGCGGCGTGAAACTCAACGCCTCCCGCACCAACTCGCGCGTACGGGCCGTTTCGGCGGCGCCGTAACGGTCAGCGCGGGGGTCTCCCGTTTCCCAGTCGAACGGATCGCGCCCCGGCTCCTGCGCCCCGCGATACTGGCCGGCGAGCGCATCGAGGATGTCGCGCGCGTTTTCAACGAGGGTTGCACCGTCGCGAATAAGCCGGTTCGCCCCCTGGCATCTTGGGTCGAGCGGCGAGCCGGGGACGGCGAAAACCTCGCGTCCCTGTTCCAGCGCAAAGCGCGCGGTGATCAGCGTCCCCGATTTCGCCGCCGCCTCGACGACGAGGACGCCGCGCGACAGGCCGGAAATCAGGCGATTGCGGCGGGGAAAATCGCGGGCGGTCGGCTGTGCGCCCGGCGGCTGTTCGGAAAGGATCAGCCCGCGCTCGGCGATCGCAGCCGTGAGCGCTGCGTGTTCCGGCGGATAGACGACATCGACCCCGCCGGCGACGACGGCGATTGTGCCGGTTTTCAGCGCCGCTTCGTGCGCAGCGCCGTCAATTCCGCGCGCAAGGCCGGAGACGACGACGACATCGTTTGCCCCAAGTTCCTCTGCGATCGAGCGGGCGATCTTGCGGCCGACGCCCGAAGCGTTGCGCGCGCCGATAATGGCGACGGCGGGCCGTGCAAAAAGGCTGGTGTGCCCTTTGACATAAAGCAGCGGCGGCGCATCCGGGATGGCGGCGACCGGCTGCGGATAGTCCGGCTCGCAAAGAGCGACCAGCCGCGCGCCGATTTCGCTCGCGCGCGCGAGTTCAGCTTCCGCTTCGGCGCGC
>JBGTLL010000166.1:0-21851 GCA_041744115.1 Parvularculaceae bacterium
CGCCCTTGTCCGTCAGCCGGAAGCCGCGACCCCGCGCGCCCAGCCAGGCCGCGACGCCGTCGGCGGCGCCCAAACCATAAGACGACCCGCCGGACAAAACGATTGCGTCCGCCCGATCGACGAGCGTTGACGGATCGAGAAGATCGGTTTCCCGCGTCCCGGGTCCCCCACCGCGCAGGTCGCCGGCGACAATCGCCGGCGCGTCGGGGAGGATCACCGTGACCCCGGTTCGCGCCTTTGCGTCATGCGCCTGCCCGACTTTAACGCCGGGGACGTCCGTGATGTCGTTATTGGCGCCGCGGCCCGCGATCATGGCGCCAAAGGTATACGATTGCGCACGGATGTCATCCGGGCCGGAACCGTCGCGACGGTTTGCGCGGGGTTGGATTAACTGCAATCCTCGCCTCGACATGACGGAGACGCCTGAATGATTCGCCTCAAACTTGCCGCACGGCTTGCCGGGTTGACCGTCAGCCTCGTCCTCACCGGCGGCTGCACGCTCGTCGGCATTGACGCGGAACGACAGTCAGACGCCGCGCAATCGGCGCCGGTCAAGCGCTGGTTTGCCGCCGCGGCCAACCCCCATGCGGTCGATGCCGCCGCTACCGTACTCGAAGGCGGAGGCTCCGCCGTCGATGCGGCGATCGTTGCGCAAGCCGTCCTCACTCTGGTCGAGCCGCAATCTTCCGGCTTTGCCGGCGGCGCGTTCATGCTGCGCTACGACCCGCGGCAGGATCTCTTTGAAACCTATGACGGACGGGAGGTCGCCCCGGCGAGCGCGAGGCCGGACCGTTTTCTGAAACCGGACGGGCAGTCGCTCGACGGGGGTTCGGCGGTCATGAGCGGGCTGTCGATCGGGGTTCCGGGCGTCGTCCGCATGCTGGCGCTCGCGCACGATGAACACGGGCGGGTCGCGTGGGACGAATTGCTTACCCCGGCGATCCGGCTCGCTGAAGAGGGATTTGCAGTCTCCCCGCGGTTGAACCGGATGATTTCAACCGCGCGCGGTCTTAGCGCCGCGCCGACGGCGCGCGGCTACTTCTTCGACGAGACCGGCGCGGCGCATGCGATCGGCCACATACTCAGAAATCCCGATTACGCCAATACGCTCCGTATCCTGAGCAAAGAGGGACCGGACGCGTTTTATCAGGGCGAGATCGCGGAAGAAATCATTGAGGTCGTCAACACCGACGCGCGGCCGGGCGGGATGACGCTTTCCGACTTCGACCGCTACCGTCCGATCAAGCGGGCGCCGGTCTGCGGTCCCTATCGCGGCTTTACAATCTGCTCGATGGGACCGCCGAGCTCGGGCGGGGTCGCGATCCTGCAGATACTCGGCATGCTGGAGCCATTCGACCTTAAAGGGGCCGGCGCCGGATCGGTCGAAGCCGCGCATCTGATTTTTGAAGCGAGCCGGCTCGCCTTCGCCGACCGTGCGCGGTATGTCGCCGATCTTGACGCCGCCGCTGCGGAAGGTGGTCCTTCTACGGACGAAGTCGTCGCCGGGCTGTTAAATCCGGACTACATCGCGGCGCGTTCCGCCTTGATCGACCCGCTGAACATCCGCAAAGAAGTCGAAGCGGGCGACCCGGCGCGGTTCCCGGAAACCTGCAACTGCGAGCCCGGCGCATGGAAACCGATGGGGCGCGACGCCTCTCCCGAATTGCCGTCAACCAGCCACCTTGTGATCGTTGACGGCGATGGCGTCGTCGTTTCGATGACAATGACAGTCGAAGCGGAATTCGGCAGCCGGCGCATGGCGGGCGGCATGATGCTGAACAACGAGCTGACGGATTTCTCCTTCGCTCCCGAAGAGGATGGCCTTACTGTTGCAAACGCGGTTGCGCCCGGCAAACGTCCGCGAAGCTCTATGACGCCGGTCATTGTCTTTGACAGCGCGGGCAATGTCTGGGCCGCCGCCGGTTCAGCCGGCGGGCCGGCGATCATCGGCTATGTCGCAAAGACGCTGATTGCGATGATCGACTGGGACATGAACCCGCAAGCGGCGGTCGATGCGCCGAACCTCGTTTATCCGCGCGACGAGCCTGTCGTAGAGGTCGGCGAATTCGATTCGCAGATCATCGACGGATTGCAGCGGCGAGGCCACGCGATTGTCGAACGCGATCTCGTCAGCGGCACCCAGGCGTTAAGGGTGCTCGAGGGCGGCGCCTATGAGGGCGGTGCCGACCGCCGGCGCGAGGGCGTCTGGAAAACCGGGACGGTAAAATAGAGCCTTGTTCTACCTGTCAGGAGGGCGTTGAACGCGCGATCGGAGCGCGCGCCGGCAAAGCGATTTCGAACGTGGCGCCGTTGGCGTCGCTCTTGGCGAGGCGCAATTCGCCGCCATGCGCCTTGACAATTTCATAGGCGATGGCGACGCCAAGTCCCGATCCCCCCGGCTTGAACGACCCCTTGAAAGGCTCGAACAGATGCGGCCTTGCTTCGTCGGGAACGCCGGGACCGTTGTCGATGACTTCGATCACGAGCCGTTGGCCCTCTTTATGCGTCCTGATCGCGACGCGCCCGTCATGTGAAGAAACGGGAGGCTCCATACCCTCGCTTGGCGCTAGCGCCTCGACCGCATTGCGCACGAGATTGACCAGCGCGCGATAAAGCTGCGTCGGGTCGGCTTGAACAATCAGGGTTTCATCGACTTCGTTGCTGAATTCGACGGTCATCGACGCGGCGTCATCGAAGACGTCCGCCGCCAGCCTGTGCAGTTCGACCGGCTCGATCTTCAGCGCGGCTGGCTCCATCCGCGCGTAGCTCAGCGTGTCGCGGCTCAGCGCGATCGCGCGGTCTAGCGACGAAATCAGCCGCGGGCTCAATTTTCTGACGCGCGGATCGTCGCTCTTGCCGAGCCGGTCCGACATCAGTTGCGCTGACGCCAGAATGTTTCTGAGATCGTGGCTGATTTTTGAAACGCCGGCGCCAAGGGCGGCAAGGCGCCGGCGTTCGCCAAGCAGCGTCTGCGTCCGCCGTTCAAGCGAGGCAAGGCTCCTCTCCGCGACGCCGATTTCATCGAGACGCCGGCTCGCAATCAGCAGCGCGGCCGCATCTTCCGGATTTTGCTCGAACGCCATCATGTTGCGCGTGAGTCGTCGGACCGGCCAGACAATGATCCGGTCAAGCGACCAGAACACGAGACCCGCCGTCAATGTCGAAATGATCAGCGACAGCAGTAGAACATTGCGGGCGTAGATGAGGAGGTCGCCGCGAAGCGCGGCCTGCGACACGAACATGTCAACATCGCCGCTATCAGCGTATTTCGGTCGGCCGACCACCCGGATCGAATGGTCACCGGCTGAAAACATGGTGGCCCAGGCGTCCGCAGCGTGTTTTTGCGGCATGTCGTATCTGAGGTTGACGAAGCGCATGACGCGCGTTTGCTCCGCCGTCAGTTTTGGAGTCAGAATCAGCACGCGGGCGCCTTCGCGGTCGAGCGTCACGCCGAGAATGTTGGCCGTCGCAAAAAGTTGTTCGGCGATTTCGCTGTCGATCATTTCGCCACCTGGCGCGTCGAGCGCGAGGCCGACGAGATACGCGGCTTCAAGGCGCGCGTTCAGCCAGTCGAGGCGCTGCTTCGAGACTGACGGAACGAGGACGACGAATTCGGCCAGAAAAACGAACAGGATCGTCAACGTCAGGAGTTTCGACGAAAGCGAACGTTGCAAACGATCTGCAATCGTCGGTCCTTTCATCTTCCCCTCGAGTCATTCTCAGTCGAATGTTGAAAGAAGCCTGACGACCGCCCGTGTCCGGTCGGAAAATAGCGTCGGCGAGAAAAATGCGCCGCCCGCGCGTTTAGAGACCTCGCCGCGCGTTGGGTACGGCGCGATATAGCTGGTCAACGCTTTCATCTTCAAGCCGTTGGCGATCGCGAACGCCCACAGGCCGATCTCGTCCCCGGCGCCGGCGCCGACAATCGTCGCGCCAAGAATGCGGCCGTCCTTTTGCGCGAATGCTTTGATGAAGCCGTCGATATTGCGCTCGGTTTGCGCCCTGTCATTGTCCTTAAACGGCCAGCGGATAAAGCGCACTTCGCCCGCCTTTTCGAGAGATTCAGCTTCGGAAAGCCCGACGCTCGCAAGTTCCGGGTCGCAATAGGTGACGCGGGGACTAAGGCCGTCGCGCCGCCTGGCCGGCATCTTGAACAGGATGTTCCGCACGACCGTCGATGCGTGATCGCCGGCGACATGCGTGAACTGCAGCCCACCGGCGGCGTCGCCGATCGCATAGATGCGCTTGTTGGTCGTTCTCAGACGCCGGTCGAGCCGCAGTTTGGCGCCGTCGCGCGCGATCCCGGCGGCTTCAAGTCCGATACCATCGAGATTGGCTTTGCGGCCGACAGCGACGAGAAGATGCGATCCCTCAATCGGCGTCCCCGACTGAAGATACAGTTTCAGTCCTTCTTGCTGGCGTTCGGCGCGAACGACTTTCGCGCCTTCCTGCAGCACAACGCCTTCGCTCAGCAAAGCGGCGCGAACGATCGCCGCCGCCTCCGGATCGTCGCGATTGAGAATCACGTCGGCCTCGACGATGGTGACGGCGGACCCGAGCCGCCGGTGCGCCTGAGCGAGTTCAACGCCGATTGGCCCGCCGCCGAGGACAATCAGGTGCGTCGGCCGTTGGCGACTGCCGAAAATCGTCTCGTTGGTAAAATAAGCGACATCGTCAAGGCCCGGGATCGGCGGAATGAACGCAGATGATCCCGTCGCGATGACAAAGTGCTTTGCGTCGATTGTGGTCTCGCCTGCCTTGACCGTCCGCGGACCTATGAATGCCGCTTGGGCGCGCAGGACCTTGACGCCCAAGCCCTCAAACCGTTCCTGACTGTCGTTGGGAGCGATCGAGGCGATGACGGCGCGCACATGATCCATCACAGCGGCGAAATCGACCTGCGGCTCTTGCGCGCGAACCCCGAATGCGCCCGCTTTCCGCATTGACTGCGCGCGGCCGGCGGCGGCGATCAGGGCTTTCGAGGGAACGCAGCCATAATTCAGGCAATCGCCGCCCATCTCGCCCTTTTCGATGAGGACGACTTTGCGGCCGAGCTGCGCCGCCCCGGCAGCGACGGAAAGGCCCCCGGATCCCGCGCCGATGATGCAAAGGTCCGTCGACAGTTTCTGCGTCATCAAACGACACGCCCGCGCGCGAAGCGCTTCAACGCAATCGGCAGCAATGCCAGCAGCGCAAGGCCGATCAGCGGGATCAGGGTCGCCGGCTGAAAGAGGATGCCGGAAAGGGTTACGTTGTCGCCGGCATCGAAAGCGGCGCCCGCTGCGTTGCCGATGCTCGCATAGACAAAAGACCCCGGAATGATGCCGAACAATGTTCCGATGAAAAAATTTCTGAACGAAACGCCAAGGAGGCCGGCGGCGATATTGACCGCCCAGAACGGAAACACCGGCGCAAGGCGTAGCAGGAACATGTAGCTGAGCTCGTTCTCCCGAAACCCGTTCTCCATCTGTGCGACAAATCCTTTGGCCCGACCGCGCAAGAGATCGCCGAGCGCGGTTCTCGACGCGACAAAGACGATGATCGCGCCGAGCGTCGCGGCGAGGACGATCGCGGGGACGCCGGGGACCAGTCCGAACAGGAAGCCGCCGAAGACGGTGAGGATCGAGGCGCCTGGAAAGGAAATTGCCACGGCCGCCGCGTAGGCGATGACGAAGATCGCCAACGCACGAACCGGCGACGCCGCGACCCAGGCGTTCAACGCGTCGCGATTGTCCCGCAGCGTATCGAGCGAGAAAAAGCGGTCGAGGTCGGCGATGAAGAACGCGGCGAGCGCAACGCCGATCAGAAGGATCGGCAGGAGGCGCAACCATGCGCTCCGCTTTAGCTTGGGTTGGGGCATGGCCAGCGTTAATCCTTTCGGCCGGGAAGGGGCAGGGAGCTCGGCCGGGCTAGCAGGGTGCACGACGCGAAGCTTATGACGATCGGGCGCCGATGCCTCACAAAACCGGGAATTCCGCTGCAAGCCGCCAAATCCTTGACGTTCGCGGGTCCCTCGTCTAAGAGCCGCTCCCTCATGGCGGGCGTCAGCCTGCTAGGCAGATTCCAAGAGAATTTACAATGAAACGGACCTATCAACCGAGCAAGCTCGTCCGCAAGCGCCGCCATGGCTTCCGCGCCCGTCTCGCGACCAGAAACGGCCGCAAGGTGATCGCCCGCCGCCGCGCCAAGGGCCGCAAGCGGCTCTCCGCCTGACCTCGAATCTTTACCGGCGCTGTGGAAAATAGTGGAAGCCGTTCAAGCCCGGCTCCCATGCGCCTCCTCACCATCAACATGCGCCTCCTCACCATCAAGAAGAGAGCAGATTTTCTCGTCGCCCAATCGGGCGCCAAGGCCGGCGGCGGCGGGTTGCTCCTGATCAGGGGGCCCGCGCGGAACGAAGACGGACAGACGCGGATCGGCTTTACGGTCACCAGGAAGATTGGCAAGGCAGTCGTTCGCAACCGCATCCGGCGCCGTCTGAAAGCCGCGGCGACCGCGATTTTTCCCGTCCACGCCGCGCCCGGCTATGATTATGTCGTGATTGCCCGTCCCGCGGCCGAAACGCGCGACTTCGCCGTCCTCCTTGACGATATGAAGCGCGCCCTTTTAAGGCTTGCCTCCCTTCCCAAATAGTCGTGGCGCGTCAGCCCGCCGGCGGCCGGACCTTCAAGAGCGCTTTATGGATCGCAATACGCTTCTCTTTATCGTTCTGACCGCCGCGATTCTCATCGGCTGGGAATACTTCGTGACCGGACCGCAGCGCGAAGCCTTGCAGGCTGAACGCGAAGCCGCTCAGACCGAAACGGTCGATCGGCCGGCAATCACGAGCGACATCGTCGGGTTTGATGCGACGAGCGGGATGTCGGTCGAGGAAGCGCTTGCAAGAGGTCCGGGGCGCGTTGCGATTGATACCCCGAGCCTTAAGGGTTCGATCAATCTCGCGGGTGGAAGGATCGACGATCTTTCGCTGAAGAATTATCGCGAGACGCTGGACCCCGCCAGTCCGATGATCCGCCTGCTGACGCCACGCGAAGCCGAGCACGGCCATTACATGGAGCAAGGCTTTGTCGCATCCTCCGCGGGCGAAAATCAGCTCACCGAAACCCTGACCTGGACGGCGCCCGCGAACGCAGTTCTGACGCCGACGACGCCGGTGGCGCTGACGGCTCGGCTCGGCTCGCTTGTCTTTCAGAAAATCTATTCAATCGACGACAGCTTCATGTTTACGGTCGAGCAGACCGTTCGCAATGAAGGGCCCGCGGAAGCGAAAATTATTCCCTACGGCCTGGTCGTGCAGCGCGGCATTCCGGATGACGCCGGAAAATACATGATCCTGCATGAAGGGCCGGTCGCCGTCCTCGGCAAGCAGTTGATTGAACGCAAATACAGGAAAGCCGTGACCGCCGTCGTCGAAATGACGGGCGAACAAGGCTGGGTCGGCATCACCAACAAATATTGGCTCGCCGCCGCGGCGCCGCCGCAGGACGAGCCGTTCACGGTCACCTTGCGCAATGTTGGAACGGAAGCGGCGCCGATTTTTCGCGCCAATTATACGCTTGCCGAGCGGACGGTCGCTCCCCGCCAGTCGATCGAACTGACCTCCCATCTCTTCGGGGGTGCCAAGGATGTCGGCGTGTTGCGGTCGTATGAGGCGCCGCCGGAAAGCGGCGGCCTTGGCATCCGGGATCTCGACCGGGCTGTCGACTGGGGCAATTTCTTCTTTCTCACCCGCCCGATTTTCTGGCTCCTCGATTTCTTTGGCGAACTCGTCGGCAATTTCGGCGTCGCCATTCTGCTGCTGACCCTCGTCGTCAAGCTGTTGATGTTCCCGCTGGCGAACAAGGCCTTTGAATCGATGTCCGCGATGAAGAAGGTCCAGCCCAAGCTTGAGGAACTGAAAGCCAAATGCGGCGACGACAAGGCGAAGCTGCAACAGGAAATGATGGCGCTTTACAAACGCGAGAAAATCAATCCGCTCGCCGGGTGCCTGCCGATCATCATCCAGATGCCGATTTTTTATGCGCTCTACAAAACCCTTTTTGTGACGATCGAGCTGCGGCATGAGCCGTTCATTCTGTGGATCCGCGATCTTTCCGCGCCCGACCCGACTTCGATTTTCAATCTGTTCGGCTTGCTGCCCTACGATCCGCTGGCGGTTCCCCTGATCGGCGCGTTCCTGGGGATTGGCGTCCTGCCGCTTCTGATGGGCGCCGCCATGTGGTTCCAGACCAAGCTCAACCCGCCGGCGAGCGATCCGATGCAGCAGCAGATCTTGGCGATGATGCCGATCATCTTCGTCTTCCTGTTTGCCTCATTTTCGGCGGGCCTCGTCCTCTACTGGGTGTGGAGCACGGTGCTGTCTGTGCTTCAGCAATGGTACATCATGAAGCGCAATGGCGTTTCGATCGACTGGGGCGAGCGATTGCCGTTTATGCGTGCCAAAAAACCTGCGCTCGAAAAGAAATAGAGTGAACGCCGCCGATCCCGAAAAGGCGATTGAACGCGGCCGGATTCTTTTCTGCGGTCCTTGCGAGTTCATGCTGGGCGTTGTCGCGATCGACGGTCTGCCGCCGGAAGGCGCGCCGGAAATTGCCTTCGCGGGCCGGTCGAATGTCGGCAAATCCTCGCTTTTGAACGCGCTGACGGATCGCAAGGGTCTCGCGCGCGCATCGACGACGCCGGGGCGAACGCAGGAGATCAACTTCTTCAATCTTGCCGGCGCGCTCCGGCTCGTCGATCTGCCGGGGTTCGGCTATGCGCGCGCCGCCCGCAAGGACGCAAAACGCTGGGCTGGACTCACCAGGAGCTATCTGAAAGGCCGGACGTCGCTGCGGCGGGTCTGCCTCCTCGTCGATTCCCGCCACGGCCTGAAAGACATCGACGCCGAGGTGATGAAGCTGCTCGATCAGGCGGCGGTGAATTACCAGATCGTTCTGACCAAGATCGACAAGGTGAAACCGACCGAAGCCGAAGCGGTCGCGGCCGCAATCGCCGCCGCAATTGCCCGCCGGCCGGCGGCCCATCCCGCGATCATCAGGACGTCGGCGTCAACGGGCGAGGGGCTCGCGGAACTCCGTGCTGAACTCGCGGCTCTTGTCGCCGGACATTGAGACTTTTTTAACGGGTGCGGCGCGCATGCTGTCGCCATGCGGCCGCGAGTCAAATCTGCAGATGAGAGCCTTGACGGGCTCATTGCCCGTTTCGTGCGGCATATGCGCGCCGAGCGACGCGCCAGCGCGTACACGATCCGGAATTACGAAGCGACTTTGGCAAGGTTTTCGGTGTTTGTGACCGCCCACCTTGGACGCCGGCCCGATCATGCCGCGCTCGAGCGTCTCGAACTGCGAGACTTCCGCGCCTTTCTCGCAAGCCGCCGCGCGGAGGGGCTCGGCGCCGCCTCGCTGAAGCTGGAGCTGTCGGCGCTGCGCAGCTTTTATCGGTTCCTGCGGCGGCGCGCCGATATTTGCAATGACGCCATCACCGCGATGCGCGGGCCGAAACTCAAAGCCGGTTTGCCGCGGCCGGTCGATGCCGCCTCCGCCCAAAAACTGATTGCCGCGGCGGGCGAAGCGAAGGAGCCGTGGGTCGCCGCGCGCGATGCCGCAATTTTTACTTTGCTCTACGGCGCGGGTCTCCGGATATCCGAGGCGCTCTCGCTCAAAATAGGCGACGCGCCGTTCGGCGAAGCAATCCGGATTGTTGGAAAGGGCGCAAAAACGCGGGCAGTGCCTTTATTGCCGGTCGTAAAAACCGCGCTTGATGACTATCTCGCGATCCGACCGTCGGCGACCGATCGCGCCGACCCGCTATTCCTGTCGGCGCGCGGCAAGACGCTCAGTGCGCGGATCGTTCAGCGGGAGATGAAAAAACGCGCACGCGCGCTGGGCCTCGACGACAGCGCGACGCCGCATGCGCTCCGTCACGCTTTCGCGACCCATCTCCTCGCCGCCGGGGGGGATCTCCGCGCCATCCAGGAGCTTCTCGGCCACGCCTCGATCGCCGCGACGCAGCGCTATACCAAGGTCGATGCGCATGTGCTGCTTGCAGCTTACCGTAGTGCGCATCCTCGGGCGGACTAGGCTTTCGCCCTCAACCGGTATTTGCGGTTATATTCGGCGAGGTCGCGCTTCAGTTCGGGCAGGAGCAGATAAAGCGCGATGATGTTCGGGATGCACATGCCGAACAGCATCGAGTCGATAAAATCGATGATCGAAGAAAGCGAGATCGCGGCCCCGGTCGATAGCATCACGCACAGAGTGAGCTTGAACGCGACATCGACTTTCTTCGACGGGCCAAAAATGTAGGCGGCGGCCTGCGCCCCGTAAAAGGACCAACTGACCAGCGTTGTAAAGGCGAACAGTAGCGAGGCGATCATCAGCAGGATCGGAAACCACGCAAACGCGCTTGCAAAGGCGGCGGAGGTGATTTCGATGCCGCGCTCGGGAGGATGGAAGAGGTAGGGTTCGTAGGCCCCTGTCACAATGACGACGAGCGCCGTGATCGTGCACACGATGATCGTGTCGATGAAGGGTTCGAGCGAGGCGACAAATCCCTCGGTCATCGGCTCGCTGGTTTTCACGGCGGAATGGGCGATCGCGGAAGAGCCGACGCCCGCTTCGTTTGAATAGGTCGCGCGTTTGACGCCATTGATCAGCGCACCGACAAGGCCTCCGCCCGCAGCGTCAAGTCCGAACGCGCTTTCGTAGATGATCACGAACGCGCCCGGCAGGGCTTCAATATTCATTGCGATGATAACGAGGCCCGCGCCGAGATAAAGCGCTGCCATCAAGGGGACGAGGATGCCGGAGACAAAGCCGATCCGCTTGATGCCGCCAAGAATGACCGCGGCGACCAGCGACGACATGACGATGCCGAAAACCAGTGGCGCTTCAACGCCCGTTACGCTCGAGAACTGCGCGTAGCTCTGGTTGACCTGGAACAGGCTGATCGATCCGCCCATCGCCATTACGGCAAAGAATATCGCCGCCGCCTTGCCGATCGTTTTCAGACCGCGCCGTCGAAACACGTCTTCAATATAATACATCGGGCCGCCGATTGTGCGGCCGTCCGGCTGCACCCGGCGGTATTTGACCGACAGCGCGCATTCAGCGAACTTCGACGACATCCCGAGAAAGCCGGCTACGATCATCCAGAATACGGCGCCCGGTCCGCCAAGCGCGATCGCAACCGGGACGGAAGCGATATTCCCGAGGCCCACCGTCCCGGAAAGCGCCGAACTAAGCGCCTGGAAGTGCGAGATTTCGCCGTCGCCGGTTTGCAAATGCTGTTTGCGTCTGCCGGACACAATCGCCAGCGCATGACCAAAGCCTGTCAGATTGATGAATCGGAGCGACAGGGTAAAAATCAAAGCCGCCACAATCAGCCAGACGACAACAATGGGCAGGCTGACGCCGCCGAGATTGATCGAATAAAAGATGATGCTGCTGACGGCGTCGCTGATCGGCGCGACAGCGTTGTCAATTCCCTCGGCGAAGCCGGCGCTCTCGTTGGCCATCATGAAGCCCTTCTGTCCACAACGCACGAGCGTTCTTCAGCAATGCAATTATTACGCGAATGGGCAAGGCCACATAGCAACGCGCGGTTCAGCAAAAAAAGATTGCGCCCCGTCCGAACTCAAATAGGTTGTCGCTCCAAATGTCGCTGCTTGCGACAGGGGATTGGCCGCAAGGGGCGGCCTGAAAGCGTCGCTGGCATCTCCCCCGCTGGCGGCAGGGGCGGCGCCGGTCTTCGGATCGGCGTCGCTTTTTCTTGCTGGAAGATCAGACACCGCGAAGCGCCTGCTCAAGATCGATCTTCAGATCGTCGAACTGTTCAACGCCCACCGACAGACGAACAAGAGAATCGTCGACGCCCAGTTCCTTGCGGCGCTCCGGCGGGATCGAGGCGTGGGTCATGACGCCGGGATGTTCGATGAGGCTTTCAACGCCGCCGAGCGATTCAGCAAGCGTGAACAGCTCGACGCGCTCGAGCACTGCCCGCGCCGCGTCAAGCCCGCCTTTCAGGTAAATCGTCAGCATACCCCCGAACGCGTGCATCTGCCGTTTGGCGATGTCGTGGCCCGGATGCATTTTGAGGCCCGGATAGGCCACGCGCGAGACCGCCTCGTGTGTTTCCAGCCATTCAGCGAGCGCGGCCGCGTTTTCGCAATGCCGCTCCATGCGGATCGCCAGCGTCTTAAGCCCGCGCAGGGCAAGGTATGAGTCAAACGGCCCCTGAATTGCGCCGACGGAATTCTGGAGGAATTGCAGTCGGTCGCCAAGATCTTTGTCATTGACGACAAGAACGCCGCCGATGACATCGGAATGTCCGGCGATGTATTTCGTCGCCGAATGCATGACGATATCGGCGCCAAGATCGAGCGGCCGCTGGCAATAGGGCGACGCGAACGTATTGTCGCAACCGACGATCAGGCCGCGCCTTTTCGCAATCCGCGCGATCGCCTCGATATCGACGATTTTCAGCATCGGATTGGTCGGCGTCTCGATCCAGACGAGTTTCGTATCCGGGCCGATCGCCGCCTCGAAATTCTCAGTTTGCGTCAGGTCGATATAAGAAACCGAGAGATTGGCCGACGACTTCCGGACGCGCTCGAACAGGCGGTAGGTGCCGCCGTAAACATCATCCATGGCGACGATATGCGCGCCAGCGGGAAATAGTTCGAGGGCGGTCGCAATCGCCGCCATGCCGGACGCAAAAGCAAACCCGCGCGCGCCGTTTTCAAGATCGGCGATGCAGCGTTCATAGGCAAAGCGCGTCGGGTTGTGGCCGCGCGCGTAAACAAACCCCTTGTGGACGCCGGGGCTTTCCTGCGCATAGGTCGATGTCTGATAAATAGGCTGCATCACGGCGCCCGTCAGCGGATCATGCTCCTGGCCGGCGTGAATGACCCGGCTTGCAAAGGCGAGGCGGTTTTTCTGGTCAGGCATTGCGGGTCCGGGCTGGCGGATCGACGCTCCCGGCTAGCAGGTTCGGCGGCGCTTAGAAAGCCGCGCGCCTTAAACGCGCTCGCGCGTCTTCAGGAATTTGACCAGCGGATTCTTCTGCTCGGCATAGCCCGCTTCCCAGGCGGAGCGCGCGAGATAGACCGGAGAGCCGTAGCGGTCCTGGGCGATGGCGCTCTGGTTGAGCGCGATGAAGGCGTTCACCGCCGCCTCGTCGCCGGCGAGCCATCTGACCGCGTCATAGCCGCAAGGCTCCATCGCGGCGGCGACGCCGTATTCAGACTTCATCCGCTCTTCGATGACGTCGAGTTGAAGCGCGCCGACGACGCCGACATAGAAATCGGCGCCCAGTATCGGCGTGAAGACCTGCGCCGCGCCTTCTTCGGCGAGCGCGGTCAGCGCGCGCTTCATCTGTTTCGATTTCATCGGATCAGCGAGCCTCACGCGGCGGATGATCTCCGGCGCGAAGTCGGGGAGGCCGGAGAATTTGACGCCGCCGTTTTCCGACAAAGTGTCGCCGACGCCGAGCGCGCCGTGATTTGGAATGCCGATGATATCGCCGGCGACCGCCTCCTCAGCGAGGTTTCGCTCCTGCGCGAGGAAAAAGGTCGGGCTGTTGACGGCGAGGAGTTTGCCGGTGCGCGAGACTTTCAGCTTCATGCCCCGCCTGAATTCGCCCGAGCAGAGGCGAACGAAAGCAATGCGGTCGCGGTGGTTCGGATCCATGTTCGCCTGGACCTTGAACACAAATCCCGAGACTGACGGATCGCCCGGCATGATCTCGACATCGCCGGCGGCGGTGTGCGCTTTCTGGGCGCTCGGCGGCGGCGCAAAGCGCGCGACATCACGCAACAGTTCGCTCACGGAATATTCCTTCAGCGCGCTGCCGAAACAGATCGGCGTCAGCGCGCCATGGCGGTATTGCTCGACGTTGAACTTTGCGTAGCCGTCCGCCGCGAGCGCCATTGTCTCGCGCGCGAGCGCGGCCGCGTCCTCGCCGACGATCGCCTCGAATTCGGGATCGCCGGCGCCGGAAAGCTGAACTGTCCGGCCGAATTTTCCATTGTCGCCTTCGAGAAGGAGCCGATGGTGCGCCATGTCATAGCAGCCCTTGAACTGGCCGCCGGTTCCGATCGGCCAGACGCGAGGGCAAACGTCGAGCGCGAGCTGGTCGGCGATCTCGTCGATCAGGTCGAACGGGTCGCGTCCTTCGCGATCGACCTTGTTGATGAAGGTCATGATCGGAATGTCCCTGAGGCGGCAGACCTCGAAGAGCTTCCTTGTCTGGTTCTCGATGCCTTTGGCGGCGTCGATCACCATCACCGCGCTATCGACGGCGGTCAGTGTCCGGTAGGTGTCTTCGGAAAAATCCTCGTGGCCCGGCGTATCGAGGAGATTGAAGACGCAGCCGTCATGCCGGAACGTCATCGCCGACGTCGTCACCGAAATCCCGCGCTTCTGCTCGATCGCGAGCCAGTCCGAGCGCGCGCGCCGGCGCTCGCCGCGTGCTTTCACTTCGCCCGCGAACCGGATCGCGCCGCTGAAATAAAGCAGTTTCTCGGTCAGGGTCGTCTTGCCGGCGTCCGGATGCGAGATAATCGCGAAGGTCCGGCGATTGAGATAGGCATCGGTCATCGGGCGTTCTTAATGAGCCCCATGCCGAGCTTTTCGCGCTCTTCGTTGATGAGGCCGCGCATGCGCGCCTGCAGCGCGTCGATGTCGGCGTCCTGCGGCAGGATGGTGACGTATTCGTCGTGGATAAAAAAGGAATTGCGCCAGCCGAGATCCATGGCGCGCGCGTACAGTTTTTTGGCGAGAGCGAAATCGCCCTCCAGCGCCGCGCGGTCAGCTTCGGCCTGATTGAATTCGCCCGAATTCGCGTAGGCGGCTCGGTCCTTATCGCCGCGCTCCTTCCAAAGTCGCATCAATTCAGGATAGTCGTTGTGTCCCGCCGCCTTGAGCGCCGCGGCGAGCGAGGTCAGCGAGCAATCGCAAGAGTTCCACGCCTCGACGGCCGCCGCCGGCGTCTTCAGGGCTTGCTCATAATAGGCGACAACCGCGTCAATCTTTCCGGCCGCGTACTGACGAGGGACATACGATTGTAGCGCGCGGTAGGTAGTGGCGCGTAAATAGGGGTCCGCTTCGGCGAGCCGCGCGGCGCGTTCCCGATCGCCGGCAAGAAGCGCGCTGAGGCCGGCGAATCCGGTCGGCGCGTTCGCATCCAGCCATTCCTTGTCATGCAGCCTCAACCGCACCCAAGCCAGCTGCCGCTGGAGACGCCCCCCATCCGCCACGTCCTTCAACGCTTCGCCCGCGCGGATCGCGTCCGCGAGCCGGGCGCGCCGATTGAGAAGGACGACGCGCATGCCTTTGGCGTCCGCGGAATCCGGGCGCAGCGCCAGCCAGCGCGTCAGCGCCGCTTCCGCTTCATCATGATTTCCGCGAGCGCTCTGTCCGTAAATGTAGGTGACGTTGGCGTCGCGAAGGCCGGGATCGTGCGCGAGAACGGCGCTGAGAATGGCGATCGCCTCGGAATTGGCGCCGGTCTGATCGAGGAAATAAGCGAGATCGTTCTGCGCTTGCGGAAAATTCGGGCGAACGGCGACCGCCTGCCGCAAATACTGGATCGCCTGGTCGAAATAGGCGAGGTCGTCGGCGAAGCCGCGCTGTCCCCAATAGCTGCCGACGGCGAACAAAGCTTCCGCCGATTTCGGATCGGCGGCGAGCGCGCGGTCGGCGTATTCCTTGATGACCGGCAGCGCCTCGGCCATCGGCTTTGTCCCGACGCCGCCGTCGGCTTCGGACAGCATGCTTTCCGCGTAGGAGCGCCACGCAAGCGCCGGCGCGTAGTCCGGATCCTGCGCTATCGCGTCGTCGAGCAGCATGACGGACTGTTCGTAGGCGGCACGCGAGCCGTCCTGCGTCATCTTTTCGCGCGCCAGAAGGAAAAGATCATAGGCCCCAATGTCGGCGCGTTTGGCCGGCGCGACGCTCGCCGCGACCGCCGACGCCGGCAGGAACGGCGTCATTTCGTCGAGGATCGCGCCGGCGATTTCGTCCTGCACCGCGAAAATGTCCGTGAGCTGACGGTCATAGGTCGCCGACCACAGGTGAAAGCCGTCATTGGCCTTGACGAGCTGGGCGGTGATCCTGACCTTGTCGCCGGCCTTCCGGACCGAGCCTTCGAGAATGTGCGACACGTTCAAGAGCTGGCCGATCTCGCGGAGATCGCGATTGTCGTTCTTGAAGGCGAAGGAGGAGGTGCGGCCCGCGACCTGCAGGCCCCTGACCTGCGCCAGAACATTCAGAAGTTCTTCGGAAATGCCGTCGGCGAAATATTCCTGGTCCTTCGCCGCGCTCATGTCGGCGAAAGGGAGAACCGCAATCGAGCTGTCGGCGGCGGCGTCCTTTGAGACGGCGGCCTCGGGATGAGGGCCTCCAGCTTCCTCACCCTGAGGAGGCCGCGCAGCGGCCGTCTCGACGGGCGCGGGCCGATCGGGAATCAACCGGTCGCCGACGATGACGACGATCAGAAGCGCCAGCGCGCCGACAAGAAAGGCGTCGAGGCGGCGCCCGGTCTTCGGCGCGATGCTTGCGTCTTCGGGAACGTTCGCCGTCAGCTTGACGCCGTCCGGCGTCAGCTCGAACGCCCAGGCGAGAACCAGCGCAATCGGGAAACCGAGCAGCAGCGCGGAGACGATCACCGTGTCGAACCATCGGGGCATCGCCAGCGCGTTTTCGAGAACGCCCGCCGCCTGCGCAATGAGCCAGCTGACGACAGCGTAAAGTCCCGCGACGCGGAAAATGTTGCGCCGGCGGAGTTCTGCAAAAAGCTTGTTCATCGGCGCTTGGGTCCCCTGCCGGCTGACGCAATACCACGCGCCGCCAGACCGCCGCAAACGCCTCATGCGGCGCACCGACGCGCCCTCACCAATCCTTCAGCGGCCAGCCGATCGGCGATTTCGGCGGCCAGGGCAGGTCGCCTTCCCTCAATTGTCGCGCGAAATTCGGCGTCGCCTCGAGCGGAAAGGGCGACCCGCAGAAGCAGTATTCCGTCGCCCACAAGAGGCCCATATGTCCCAAGGGCGCCGCGTCGATCTTCGCGGCGATTTCGGCGGCGCGCTCCCGTTCTCCGAACCACGCGGCGACGATCATCTGGCGGCTGAGGTCAAAGCCGGGATCGGCCGCGACGGCGCGCCGAAGGTTCGCCGCCTCTGCATTGTTCTTGCGCAGCGCGGCCAGCATCAGGCTGAACCGGCGCTTGTCGGCGGCTGGCATCGCGGTCGAGGCGTCGAGGAAAGTTTTCGCTTCGTCATATTTTCCTTCGATGACGATCGCGAGGAACTCGTATTCGTCATACCAGCGGTGACGGCCGATCGAGCGGCGCATTTCACGGGCGTCGGCGCGGATCGCCGCCGACGACCCCGCCATGTGCGCCCTTACCGTCAGCAGCGAGCTCGCGGTGTCGTAATCGACGCGATTGCAGGCCCATTCGCGTTCGAACAATTTCACGGCCGCCGGGGCGCGGCCAAGTAAGGCGCCGATGTGAATCCAGATCGGCACGATGCATTCCTCGCTAGCGAGCAGCGTGTCGAGCCGCGCCGCCATGCCCGTCCAGTGGACGACATCAGCGTCAGCACATAGTCGGCGTGCGCCAGCCTGCCGCTGGTCTTGGCGTGATCGCGAGCCGCGGAAAGATCCCGGTGGAGAAGCCTGAGAGCCTCCTGCGCGCCGATCCGGCCCGATGCCGTCGGCGCCGCGCCGACCGCGGCGTCCCGAAGCACGTGGGAATAGAGGTCGCTGTGCAGCAAAAAGGCGTCAGCGAAGTCGGGGACGCGGGCGATGGCGTCTTCGAAGTAGGCGTTCGCTTTCATCAGCGTCTCGATTTGCGGCGCTGTATCATGCGCGTCGTCATAAGCC
The DNA here is from genome assembly GCA_041744115.1 of Parvularculaceae bacterium. Lineage (GTDB taxonomy): Bacteria > Pseudomonadota > Alphaproteobacteria > Caulobacterales > Parvularculaceae > Amphiplicatus. The sequence goes on from JBGTLL010000166.1 coordinate 17,883, forward strand.
GCGTAGCCTTTCTGATAGGCGATGTACGCATCGACATCGCCGACGCCGGCGTGCTGCATCGCCTTGCGGTCATTTTCGTCGAGATAGATTTCAAGTGCGCGCGCGACATTCTCCGCGATATCGGTCTGCGCGGCGAAGACATCGTCGAGATTGCGGTCGTAGGTCTGCGACCACAGATGAAAATTGTCTGACGCGCGGATGAGCTGCGCGGAAATGCGCGCCTTGTCGCCTGAACGACGAACCGAGCCTTCGACGACATGCGCGACCCCAAGGGTTCTGGCGATCTCGGGGATCGGCGTGTCCTTGCCCTTGAAATAAAAGGCGGACGTGCGCGCGGTGACGAGGAGGTCGGGCAGGGTCGTCAGCGCGTTGATGATCTCTTCCGAAAGCCCGTCGGCGAAATAGCCGTCGTCTTCGCCGGAGGAGAGGGCGACGAAGGGGAGGACGGCGACGGATTTTGCGGCCGGCGCGTCCTTTGAGACGGGCGCCAGCGCGTCCTCCTCAGGATGCGGAGGCGTTTGAGCGGCCGAACCACTTTCCGCCTCGTGAGGCGCGCCCGCAGGGCGCGTCAGGAAGGAAGGTAACAACGCGACGACGACGATCAGCGCCAGCGCCGCCGCGCCTGCCGCCAGCGGAACCGGCTTCAGAAATCGCTCCGTCCACGGCGCTTTCCTCGCGACAACAGCGCCAGCCGGCGCCGCGGGAGCGCCGTCCAGCGCGGCGATCAGGGTCTTGACCGCCGGCGCCGAGGGATCGCCCTTCCAGCCGCCGAAATCGATCGTCTGGATTTGCCGGAAGCCGAGCGGCGGCGAGGCCCCGTCGAGAGAAATCGGGATCAGGATCGAGGCGTCGCGACCGACGCTGGCCTCGTCCCTTACCCATTTCGAGGCGACCGAGTGCGGCGACCAGACGACGACGACGGCTTTTGCGCCGTCAAGCGCCGCCGCCGTCTCGGCGCCAAAGTCCGCGCCCGCGCGCAAGCTCTGGTCGTACCAGACGCTTTTGCCGCCCGCCTCGATCGCCGCGATCAGCGGGCGGACGCGCTCAAGGTCTTCCCTGGCGTAGGACAGGAATATGTCAGCCATCGAGTGCTTTGATCCCTCACCAATCCTTCAGCGGCCAGTCGATCGGCGATTTCGGCGGCCAGGGGAGGTCGCCTTCCTTGAGACGTTGAGCGAAATTCGGCGTTGCGGATAAATCGAACGGCGCTCCGCACAGGCAAAAATGCGCGGCGCGCGTCAGCAGGGCGGCGCCGAGAGGATGCGTATCGATCGACGCGGCGATCCTGTTCGCCCCGGTCCGATCGCCGGCGACGGCGCGCGCGATCAGTTCGCGATGTAGATCGCCCTCGGAATTGAACGCCGCGAGCGCCGCGGCCGTCTCCGCCTTCAGTCCCGCCGCGGCCGGCGCCTTGACCAATTGTTCCGGCTCGACAATGGCGTTCTTCGCAAGCACCCGGGCCGCTTCGTCATGGCGGCCGAGGGCGAGGAGCGCATCGACGCGCGCGCCAGTCAGGTCGCCGCCAAGGCCAAGCGCTTGCGCTTCGTCAGCGAGTCTCAGGGTCTCCTCGGGGCGGCCAAGCAGAACCGCGCTTTGCGCCGCGTCGTACCGGTAGGTTTCAACGAGCGGATCGCAAACCGTGCGCTCGATGCCCCGGCGGTACACCTCCGCCGCGCGCCCGAAAGGCGTTCCCATGGGGGCCATCCATCCGCCGCCGCGGCAGTTCGTCCAGCCGGCGAAGGCGCGGTCCAATTCCGCACCAAGTCCGCGCCAGTCGCTTGACAGGAACGTCCTGACCGCGCGGATCACCAACCGCTGGCCGGGATCGGTCTCGAATTGCGCGGCCGCATCGAGATCCTTGCGAAGCAGCCTAACTGTCTCGTCCTCGCTGAGACCGGTTTGCGAAACATTGTCGGCATTTTCGCCGACAAGCTCGTCCATGAGAATGTGCGCATAAAGGTCGTGGTGCAGGAAATGCGCCTGCGCGAAATCGGGCTGACGCGCGATGGCGGTCTCGAATTCCACATTGGCGCGCGCAAGCGTCGCAATCTGCGGCGCGTCATTATGCGCGGCGTCATAGAGCGCCGCGCCACGCTGGAAGGCGAGGAACGCCTCGATGTCGCGAACGCCCGCGTCCGCCATCAAGGCGCGTTCCGCTCGTCGAGGAGGACGCCAAGCGCCCGCGCAACGTTTTCGGCGATGTCGGTCTGCGCCGCGAAAACATCGCTGAGCGAGCGGTCGTAGGTTTGCGACCACAGATGAAAGCCGTCTTCGGCGCGGATCAGTTGCGCGGTGATCCTGACCGTGTCGCCGACGCGGCGGACCGAGCCTTCGACGACATGGGCGACGCCAAGCGTCGCCGCAATTTCGGGGATTGGCGTGTTCTTGTCCTTGAAGTGGAACGCCGAGGTGCGCGCGGTGACGAGAAGGTCGGGCAACACCGTCAGCGAATTGATGATTTCCTCCGATAGGCCATCTGCGAAATAGCCGTCGTCAGGGCCGGAGGAGAGGGCGACAAAAGGCAGCACCGCGACGGACTTTTCGGATGCGGCGTCCTTCGAGACGGGCGCTAGCGCGCCCTCCTCAGGATGAGGAGGAGTCGGAGTGGCTGAACGGCTTTCCGCATACGGAGGACCGTCCGTGGGGCGCGTGCCGGATGACGGCAACAACGCAACCGCCGCGATCAGCGCCAGCGCCGCCGCGCCTGCCGCCGCGAGCGGAACTGGTTTCAGGAAGCGCTGCATCCGCGACGGCTGGACGGCGATTGGCGCGGGCGCCGCAGGCGCGACCGGCGCCGCCGCTATTCTGTCGAGCGCCGCGAACAGAACCTTGAACTGGGGCGCCGAGGGATCGCCGGACCAGCCGTCAAAGTCTATCGTCTGGATCTGCCGGAAGCCGAGCGGCGGCGCCGCGCCGTCGAGCGCGACCGGAATGAGCGTTTCCGCGTCGCGTCCGTGACCAGCCTCGTCCCTGACCCATTTCGATGCGACCGAATGCGGCGACCACACAACGACCACGGCTTTGGCCCCGTCGAGCGCGGTCGCCGTCTCGGCCCCGAAGTCAGCGCCCGCGTGGATCGTCTGGTCCCACCAGACGCTCCACCCGCTCGCCTCGATCGCCGCGATCAGCGGCCGGACGCGCGCGAGGTCTTCCCTCGCGTAGGATAGAAATATGTCGGCCAATGACTGCTTTGAACCCCGTTGGACGCCGGCAAGCCATACATGATTTTTCGGCCGGTCACGACCTGCGCCGCAAGCCTAATTCAAATCGGCCGCATGCGCTTTCAGCGCTTCGAGCGGGACGATCGTCAGCGTCCTTTCATGGGTTGCGGCGAGGACAAGTTTCGGGGCGGCGCCGGCGTCGAAGGCTTCCTTCCAGCGCGCGGCGCACAAACACCAGCGGTCGCCGGCCTGAAGGCCCTGGAATCCGAATTCGGGGCGCGGCGTCGACAGATCATTGCCGCTCGCTTTTGAGAAGGCGAGGAATTCCGCTGTCGCGACCACGCAGACGGTGTGCACGCCAAAATCCTGAGGCCGGTGTGACAGCAGCCGGTGCGGAAAAATCCCGTGACCGGATCGCCGCTGCAAAGGGCGAGCGCGCCGCCAAGCACATTCTTCTGACGACCCCCGCCGCCGCCCTGATCATCATCGCGAAACGCCACGCCGACTCCTCACCTCAATCGCCGGCCGCATCCGCCGCCGAGCGCGCGACCGCGTCGATCGAAACCGACGATCCGTCCGTGAACTGAAGAACGAGCGAGGCGGTGTCGCCGGCCACGATAGGGCCGGAAAGATCCATCAGCATCGCGTGCCTGCCGCCCGGTTCAAAGACGAGAAGCTCGCCCGGCGCCAGATCGATGTCGCCGGTCGGCGCCATCGAGACGACGCCCTCGCCGTCGCGCCGCGTCTCGTGCAGCTCGGCCATGCCGGCGACGCCGGTCGCGATGCCGGTCAGGGTGACGGGCGCCAT
>JBGTLL010000167.1:0-3236 GCA_041744115.1 Parvularculaceae bacterium
ACGCCTCGTGCGCCGGAAGGCGTGGAAACGCCGGATGACAAGGCGGCGATAGCGCCCCCCGAGCCGCCAATCGTGGCGCGTCGGCTCGGCGGCGACAGCAGCCCCTCCGCCGCCAAGGAAGAGAAAGAAAAAAAAGGTCTCCCGCCGCGGGAGGAAAAACGGACATTGAAAGCGTTGCGGGAGCGCGGCGAACCGCCGCTGATACCCCCGTCTCAGGGAGCGGAAAAGCAACGCGCGGCCGGACGGCGCCCGCTGCTGCGAGAATTTTCCTATCTCTGCGTGTCGCTGGCTTTTCTCGGCGCGATCGCGGGGCTTGCCGTCGCCTTTCTGGTGATTGCTCCGTGGCCGGAGGAAGGCGCCGATCTGTGGGCGGTGAACCGGACGCCGGCGATCGTCATCGAGGACAGAAACGGGCGCGAGATCGCGGCGCGCGGCGCGCGTTATGGCGAGGCGGTCGCCGTCAGCGAATTGCCGCCCTATCTCGTCAAGGCGTTCCTTGCGACTGAAGACCGGCGGTTTTTCGAGCATGGCGGCGTCGACGTCAAAGGAACCTTGCGCGCGCTGAGAGCGAACATGCGCTCGAACCGGCGCGCCGAAGGCGGCTCGACGATCACCCAGCAGCTGGCGAAGAACCTCTTCCTCAGCCCCGAGCAGACCTATATCCGCAAGGCGAAGGAAGCGATGCTGGCCCTGTGGATGGAGGGCCGGTATTCGAAGGAACAGATCCTTTCGCTCTATCTCAATCGCATCTATTTCGGCGCCGGCGCCTATGGCGTCGAAAGCGCGGCCAACACCTATTTCGACAAATCGGCGCGCGATGTCACCTTGAGCGAGGCGGCGCTGCTCGCGGGCCTGCCGAAATCGCCATCGACTTTGGCGCCGACCCTGAACCCGCTCGGCGCGCGCGACCGCGCCTTCGACGTGATCGACAATATGCGCGAGACCGGCGACATCACCGGATTCGCCGCCCGCGAGGCGCGCCGCAATCCGCCGGTGATCGCGACCGCGGGCGATGACCGCGATCTCGGGTGGTTCTTCGACTACGCCGCGGAAAAGGCGCGCGCGCTCGCGGGGCCCGACGCCTATGACATCGTCATCCGGACGACGCTCGACCAGAAGCTGCAGCGCGACGCCGAAGCCGCGGTGAAGACCGTCCTCGACGTCGACGCCAAATCCGCGGGCGCCTTGCAGTCGGCGCTGATCGCCTATGACAATGACGGCGCCGTTCGCGCCATGGTCGGCGGACGGAGCTATGTCGAGAGCCAGTTCAACCGCGCGACGCAGGCCAAGCGCCCGCCGGGCTCGGCGTTCAAGCCGGTCGTCTACGCCGCCGCGTTCGAGAACGGCCTGTCGCCGTCGTCGCGCTTTGTCGACCAGCCGATCGACATCGCCGGCTGGCGGCCCGCCAATTACGACAACACGTTCCGCGGCTCGATGCGGCTTTCCGAAGCGGTCGCAAAATCGATCAACACGATCGCGGTCCAGGTCTCCGAGCAGATCGGCCGCGCGAAAGTGATCGCGATGGCGCGCCGGCTCGGCATCTCTTCGGCGATTCCGTCGGGCGAGGCGGGGATCGCGCTTGGCGGGTTTTCCGCAACGCTCGAGGAGCTGACCGCCGCCTATATTCCCTTCGCGCGCGGCGGCGCCGGCATTCGTCCGTATGCGATCCTTGAAATCGCCGATGGCCGCGGCGCGGTGCTCTATCGCCGCGGCGAGCGGACGGCCGCCCCCGTCATCGAGCAGAAAGTCGCGCGCGACATCACGCATGTCCTTTATCAGGTGATGACGACGGGAACCGGGCGCGGCGCCGCCCTCGGCAACCGCCAGGCGGCGGGAAAGACCGGCACCACCAATGATTGGCGCGACGCCTGGTTCATCGGCTACACCGCGCAGATGACGGCGGGCGTCTGGGTCGGCAATGACGGCTTCCAGCCGATGGACAAGGTGACCGGCGGCACCATCCCGGCGAAAATCTGGAAGACGTTCATGCTCGCGGCGCATAGCGACCTGCCGCGCGAGCCGCTCGACGGCGCCTACCCGGCGACGACCTATTCCGAAGGCGGACGGCTTTTGGGCTTCTACCGCGAAATCGCGGAAGGACTGCGCCGGGTGATGCGGGACGGGAATTAGCGGTTAGTGATCAAAGGACGCTGATCCCTGAATCGCCCCAATCGCAACACATTATGAACCAATGCGGACGACACTGTAGCGCAGAGTGTCTCGTGTGGGTTCGCCAATGCCCGTCGCCGCCAAAACCAAGACCCGCGCCATCCTGAAAGACGCGGTTCCTTGCTGCGCGAACGAGGCGCGCGCGATTGCCCCGCGCGGCGAATACGCGATCGAGCGCTATGAGATCGGCCCCGGCGCATCGTCGGTCGGCCTGTGCTCCGCAACGACGCAGAACCGGTTCACGCTCTCCTTCGACGCCTTCCTCCAGCACCTCAACGAAGGCCGCATCAGCCTCGTCGGGTGATGGCCGCGACAACGGGAGAGGTAAGACCTTGCCTCTCCCTTGGGAGAGGCCAGCGAGCCCTTGCGAGCGGATGAGGGGTCGGCCCTCGCATTGAAGGCGCGGACCCCTCACCCAAAACCGTGAAGGACGGTTTTGGCCTCTCCCGAGGGAGAGGCGAGGGCGCGCAGGCTCTTGAACGCTTCGTCAAGCCGGCGCAATTTCGGCGCTCCTTCGACCTCAGGAGCCAATACGGGCGAATTCCGATACCGGGCGTTCATCAGCTATAGCTGGTCGGACAAGGCTTGGGGCGAGTGGCTGCACCACGCGCTCGAGACCTATCGCGCGCCGAAGGGTTTTGCCGCGCGCAGCCTGCACCCGATCTTCAAGGACCGCGAGGAAGAAGCGGCGGGGTCATCGATCGGCCAATCGATCGAGGCGGCGCTCGGCGCCTCGGAATTCCTGATTGTCCTGTGCAGCCCGCGCTCGGCGCGATCGACATGGGTGAACCGCGAGGTCGCGTGGTTCAAGACGCACCGCGACCCGAAAAAGATCCTCACCCTCATCGTCGACGGCGAGCCGATGGCGCCGCCGGGGCGCGAGGCGGAAGAATGCTTCCCGAAAACGCTGCTGTACAAGGTCGGCGCCGACCTTGCGGCCACCGAGGAATTCGAGGACGCGCCGCTCGCCGCCGATGCGCGCAAAACCGGCGACGGCCGCCATGGGGCGAAACTGAAACTCGCGGCGGCGATGCTGGGGCTGGGCCTCGACGACCTCGTCAAGCGCG
>JBGTLL010000168.1:0-4503 GCA_041744115.1 Parvularculaceae bacterium
GGCGCGCCCGCCGCCTTCGCCGGACCGACCGTTTCAGCAAGATCATCGAAAAGTTCGCCCATGCTTCGTTCCCTAACCCTCAAATCACACAATCAGCGTCGGCCGCGCAACGCAATCCAAAAAAGTCACAGCCTCTCAGGAGCCGCCGAAGGCGGCGTCTCGAAGGGGGCGCGCGTCTCGAGGGATGGGCGGCGGGCGCGAAGCACATGTTGCGCCGGCAGCTCTAGGCGGCAAGTCTTGTAATCAGCTTGCGGATGAACGCGGTACCTTCTTCTAGTTGATCGATTGCGATATATTCATTGGGCTGGTGCGCTTGGTCGATCGAGCCGGGACCGCAAATGACGGTCGAAAATCCCGCCTGCTGGAACTGTCCGGACTCGGCGCAATAGGAAACGACGCCGGTCGCGTTTTGACCGGTGATCGCCTTGGCGAGATCGGCGGCCGGATTGTCCCGCGCCGGTCTGAGCGACGGCGCATTGCTGCGCGCGATCGTTTCGATCCGGCATTGCGGGGATTTCCGCTGTATCTCCATTTCGACCTCGGACGCAAATAGCATGAACGCCTCGGTGATCGCGGCGGCGCTATCGCCCGGGACGGCCCGGCAATCCCAATCGAACGAGCATTCGCCGGCCATGATGTTCACCTGGGAGCCGCCTTTAACAACGTTGACGGTCATGGTTGTGAAGGGCGGCGAAAACGGGCTTGCCGGATCGGCGGCGCGTTCGTTCGCCTCGCGCATGGCGATGATTTTGGCGATCAGCCTTGCCGCTGTTTCGACCGCCGAAACGCCGCGATCGGTCTGACTTGAATGCGTCGTGTATCCGGTCACTGTCGTCCGAAACGAGGCCATGCCTTTGTGACCGTCGATCACTTTCATCATCGTCGGCTCGCCGACAATGACCGCCGATGGCGCCGGCAGGCGTTCTCTGATTTCAGCAATCATGTGCGGCGCGCCGAGCAGGCCGATTTCCTCATCATAGGAAAGCGCGAAAATGATGGGGCGCTTCAGCTGAGCCTTCGTCATTTCCGGCAGCAGCGACAGTGCAATCGCCGAGAACGATTTCATGTCGGCGGTTCCTCGCCCGTAGAGCCTTCCGTCCTTTTCGATGAGCGTCCACGGGTCGGTTTGCCAGTTCTGGCCATCGACCGGAACAACGTCGGTGTGGCCCGAGAGGATGACGCCGCCTTCGACATTCGGTCCGACGACTGCGTAGAGATTGGCCTTTGTCCGGTCGGCATTCCAGACGCGATGCGTCTTTGCGCCGTGCGCTTTGAGATGCGCCTCGACATCGTCGATCAGATTGAGATTCGATTTTGACGAGGTCGTGTCATGCGCGACAAGCCGCGCCAGCCAGTCGAGTTGGAGATTTAGGGTTTCCAATCAGTTACCTGCCGCAGCCAGCGCCACTTTCATTTTGTGGCGACAAAAAACGCGCACTGCACCCCTACATAGGTAAAGCAAGGGTCGAAGGGAACCAGTTTTGGCGCAATCCGAATCAAAGGCGTCCTCCGTTGGCGTCACCCTGACGAAAGTCAGGGTCCAGCGCCGCGGGCGATTCCCTTGCCGCTCTGGATGCTGACTTTCGTCAGCATGACGGCATTTCCCGCTGCTTGGCGAATGACCGGGTTTTAGCGACGTCACGACGCCTCGCGCGCCAGATAAAAAGGCTCCAACCCCGATAGTCGCAGGCCCGGCGCCGTGTCCGGAATTTGTCGGGGACCCACGCCTTTGACCGCTCTTGCGAACGCGGCGATATGGTCAGGCGTCGTGCCGCAGCAGCCGCCGACAATGTTCAGCAGCCCGGATTTGGCCCATTCCTGCAAATGCGCGGCCATCGACCCCGGCGTCTCGTCATAGCCGCCGAAAGCATTCGGAAGCCCGGCGTTCGGATAGGCGGAGAGCGCGCAATCGGCGACGCGCGACAATTCCGCAACGAAGGGCCGCATCAGGTCCGGTCCGAGCGCGCAATTGATGCCGACGGACAAGGGTTTTGCGTGACGGACGGAATGCCAGAATGCTTCCGGCGTCTGGCCGGAGAGCGTTCTTCCCGACTGGTCAGTGATCGTCACCGAAATCATCAGCGGGATTTCAAATCCGGTTTCATCGAATAATCCCTGTACGGCGTAAATCGCGGCCTTGGCGTTCAGCGTATCGAAGATTGTCTCGATCAGGATCGCGTCGGCGCCGCCTTCGACAAGCCCGCGCGCCGCCTCGCCATAGGATAAAACAAGCGCGTCGAAGTCGATATTGCGCCGCGCCGGGTCGTTGACATCCGGCGAAATCGAGGCGGTGCGGTTGGTCGGACCGATCGCGCCGGCGACCCAGCGCGGACGATTGGGCGCGGCGACACCGTCAGCCGCGGCGCGGGCGAGCCTTGCGCCTTCGCGATTCAATTCGAAGCCAAGCGCCTCCATGCCGTAATCGGCCTGCGCGATCGAGGTTGAGGAAAACGTATTGGTTTCGATGATGTCGGCGCCGGCGGCCAGATACGCGCGGTGCATTTCGGAAACGATCTCCGGGCGCGACAGGATCAGGAGGTCATTGTTGCCGCGGACGTCCGAACCCCAATCAGAAAACCGCTGGCCGCGGTAGCCGGCCTCATCGAGTTCGTAAGACTGAATGAAAGTCCCCGCCGCGCCGTCGAGGACGATGATCCGCTCCGCGAGCGCGGCTTTGAGGGCGGCGATCCGTTGAGGGCGGCCGGGAAAGGGGTCTTTGACGACGCTGGGCATGGCTCGCTCCGATGGCGATCGAGCCATATAAGGATATCTTTATATCTAATGCAAGGGCGGGTTCATCTAACTGTCCCGATGCACCTTTTCCGACCGTTCGTGGCGTTCCTGCGCTTCAAGCGACAGCGTTGCGATCGGGCGCGCTTCGAGCCGGCGGATGCCGATCGGCTCTGATGTTTCTTCGCAATAGCCGTATTCCCCTGTCTCGATCCGGCGCAGCGCTGCATCGATCTTGGCGATCAGCTTGCGCTGCCGGTCCCTGGTTCTGAGCTCAATCGCCTTGTCGGTTTCGCTCGACGCGCGGTCGGCGATATCGGGCAGATGCAGGCTTTCTTCCTGAAGCTGTTCGAGGGTGTATCTGCTTTCCTTCAGAATGTCGGTCTTCCAGTCGATCAGCTTACGACGGAAATACTCCTTTTGCCGGTCATTCATGAACGGTTCTCTGTCCGATGGCCGATAGTCTTCGAGGTCGGACGCCGATTGCTTTTTGCTTTTAACGCTCACTGGCTCAACTCGCCCTTTCGATCCCAAATCGTTTGCCCTCCCATGTGGGCGCGGCCTGTATAGTCGCGCCGGGGGTCCGCCTCAAGACGCAATAATCGCGCCGGGAACGGCGGCAGCTATTGACCGAGTTTGGCAAGTTCGACGCGGGCGCGGAGCGCGATCTCCGCATAAAGAGCCGCCATTTTCTCGTCCGCGTCGTTCAGCTTCGCATCTGCAGCATTCGCAATTGCCGCAAGATCGCTGACCGCAACCCGCCCGCTGAGAAGACCGTCGCGGAGGCGCTCGAGCAAAGCGAGCATCCGTTCCGCCATCGCCCGGTTTCGGGCGGCGCCGCGGCCGTCGCTCTGGAGGGCGATCAGGGCGCCGAGCGCCGAGGCGGAGGCGGTTTCCGATGCGGCGGCCGATCCTTGCGTCGATGGCGCGGACGCGGCGTCATCGACTTTGAACCCGCCCGCGGACCTTGACGGCGCAACACCGCGCGCCGACCGCGCGCCGCCCGTTCCCGCCGTTCCGCCTACCTTGATCATCCTTGCACCAATGAAATTGTCTCCACGCGTTGAAACATTGCCGCCTTGCGCATCAAGGTTTCGTTAATTGGGCAGGAATTTCCCGGCAGGAATTTCCGCGGGCGGCGGGGCCCCTGGCGTATGAAGATTGTCTGAAGCGCCGCCATCGCGCGGAAACAAAAGGGTTTATCGCTTCCGGGCACGAATAAAACGCGCGTGGCACGGCTCTCGCTCTTCATCGCCGGCCCGAATTGCGGGCGACCGATCGGTGAACCCTCCTTGCGCAGTCCGGTAAAAATTTTCCTGTTCGCGTTTTTCCTGTCGCTGACCCTGTCGGCGTCGATCGGCCCGGCGCGGTCGGCGGCGCGCATCAAGGACCTCGCCGATGTCGAGGGCGTCCGCGAAAACATGCTGATCGGCTATGGGCTTGTCGTCGGCCTCGACGGCACCGGCGACCGCATTCGCAATACGCCGTTCACGCGCGAGAGCCTCGTTTCGATGCTGGAGCGCATGGGCGTCAACATCCGGTCGGAAACGCTGAAGACCGAGAACATCGCCGCCGTCATGGTGACGGCGAACCTGCCGCCGTTCGCGACGCAAGGCGCGCGCATCGACGTTGCGGTGAGCGCCCTCGGCGACGCCGAGAGCCTCAGAGGCGGGGTTCTTCTGGTGACGCCGCTCTATGGCGCCGACGGCGAAGTCTACGCCGTCGCGCAAGGCTCGCTCGCGGTCAGCGGCTACGCGGCGCGCGGACAGGCGG
>JBGTLL010000169.1:0-2621 GCA_041744115.1 Parvularculaceae bacterium
GCCGAACGCGAGCGCCGCGCGGGCCTTGCGCGCCGCCGGCGTTCCGGACGCGCGCAGCCGTTCGAGTTCGGCGGTAAGCCGGAGGATTTCGGCCGATTGGCGTTCCGTACGCTGACGTTCGTCGCTGAGGTTTTCGGAAAGCCCTGAAACTTCGGCGTGGATCGTCTGTTTGAGGCTCGCGACCTCATCGACCAGCCGCGCGTTGCCCGCCGCTTCGGCTGGCGGCGGCGCCACATCATTCAGCGCGGCAACCCGTTCGAGACTTTCGATCGCCGCTTCTGGCTCCGGCGCCGACAGGTCGATGTCAGCGGGGCTTTGGTCTTCCGGCGCATAGAGTTTCGCGGCGTCTTTCGCCGCATTCTGGATCGCGTGATTGCCGCCGGCGGCGGGCGGCGGCGGCAGTTCCGAGATCGCTCCGGGTTTGGATGAAGCGCTGCGTCCGATTGCGCCGGCGCCCGCCTTCAGCCCGTCGTTCGCGCTGTTGAAGATCTTGTCGGGCGAGGTCCCGGCTTCGGCATGCGGCGCTTTCGAGACCGCGGCCGGAAGCTCGAGCGCTGTCGCGGCGGCGGACGGGTCGGGAACTGCGATTGCCGCCGTCGGCGGCGGCTCCCGGCCCATCTGGTTTTTCGCAAGCAGGACGCCAGCGACCGCGAGCGCGATCAGCAACGCGCCGCCGAGCAGCACCGTCGGCGTCAGCGCCGGCGGGATCTTCGGTTTGGCGTCGCCCGGCGTGTCGCTCAACATATGCGGCGGCTCGCCATCCGGCGCCGGATCCTCGACGCGTTCGGCCTCGACCTCGATCGGCGTTTCGTCCGCCTTCCCGGTTTCGTCGGGCAATTTTCCGGTGTCGCTCATCGGCGTAGCAATCCTTTTTACGCGACCATCATAAGGGGCGATCGTGAGCTTAACGAGACGGCTCGCGCTCGGCGCCGTTGCGGCTTTTCCGCCCGGCGAGCCATGCCGCAACCAGCAGCGCCATGCCGTCAGCCGAGCGCGTGGCGGCAATTTCCACAGACGCCCATCCGGCGGCGCCCGCCGCTGACCGAACCTCTTCGCTCAAACAAAGCGCCGTCGCTTTTTCGAGCCGACTGGCAACGCCTGCGGCTGACGCCTGTTCCAGAAACAGGCGCGCCGAGCGCGGCGAAAAGAAGACGACCGCCACGTTTTCAGGCTCTTGCGTCAGCGCCGCCCGCGCTTCAACCGTCAAATTCGCGGTTTTGACAGCGTCGTAGATGACGGCGCGGCGCGCCGCGACGCCTTCTTTGCGCAACAGGGCAAGGAGATCGCCGGCGCGCTCGCTGCCGGCGAGATGAAGGACCGGGCTTGACGGTTTCGCCGAAGAAACAAGCCTGGCAAGGGTTTCGACATCGCCTGAAGCGGCGGTGACGCTTGAAAAGCCGGCGGCGCTGGCGGCGCGCGCCGTTATCTCCCCGACCGCGAAGACTGGCGGCCCCCGCTCCGCCGAAAGCGCCGAAAAAGCGCGGACGCCGTTTGCCGACGTGAAGGCGAGAGCGCCGACGCCGTTGAGGTCGATCGCCCTATCGCGCTGGCGTATGGCCATCACCGGCGACACCACCGGAACCGCGCCAAGCCGCGCAATCTCGGCGGCGAAAGCCTCCGCATCGGGGGACGGCCGCGTGATAATGACTTTCATGGAGGCAGTAGGCAGTAGGCAACGGGCAGTAGGCAATACGGACAGCGCGTAGAGCCGGACCGCCCCTCGACGACCGACCGCCGACTGCCTACTGCCTACTGCCTACTGCCTAACCGGAGGAATTCTGATCGGCGATCTTTTGGTTCTGGGCATTGAATCGAGCTGCGACGACACCGCGGCGGCGGTTGTTCTCGCGCGGGCGGACGGCGAGCGGCGCATCCTCTCCAATGTCACCCTCTCCCAATATGACCGCCACGCGGCGTATGGCGGCGTCGTTCCGGAAATCGCCGCGAGGGCCCATGTCGAGCGGATCGACGGGATCATTGCGCAAGCGATTGAAATCTCGGGGCATACTTACGGCGATCTCGACGCCGTCGCGGCGGCGGCGGGGCCCGGCCTCATCGGCGGCGTCATGGTCGGGCTGACCGCCGCCAAGGCGGTTGCGCTGGCGCACGGCAAGCCGCTCCTCCCGCTCAACCACCTCGAAGGCCATGCCCTGTCGGTGCGGATGACCGAGGATGTCGAGTTTCCTTATCTCCTCCTGCTCATCTCCGGCGGCCATACCCAGCTCATTGAGGTTGAAGCCGTCGGCGCCTACCGCCGGCTTGGGACGACCATCGACGACGCTGCCGGAGAAGCCTTCGACAAGGCGGCAAAGCTGCTGGGGCTCGGCCAGCCTGGCGGCCCCAGGATCGAGGCCGCCGCAGCGGGCGGGCGGGCTGGCCGGTACGACTTTCCCAAACCCCTGGCGAGACGCGAGGGTTGCGACTTTTCCCTGTCGGGCCTGAAGACCGCGCTGCGGGTCGAGGCCGAGGCGATCGTCAGCCCGACCGGCCAGGACATCGCCGATCTTGCCGCCTCATTCCAGGCGGCGATCGCCGCGCACCTTGCCGACCGCACGTCGCGTGCCATCGACCGCGTCGGAGATCGCTCCAGGACGCTGGTCGTCGCCGGCGGCGTCGCCGCC
>JBGTLL010000170.1:0-3866 GCA_041744115.1 Parvularculaceae bacterium
CGGCAGGCGGTCGTCTTCGCAAGGCGATACGCGCGCTTGCCGGGGAAGCGCGGGACGCGGCGCGTCCTTCGTTTTTACTACCAATGGACGGTCCGCGTTCCGCGCTGCCTCTCCATTTATTTCAACCTCTCGGGGAATTCGTTCCTGCGGGAGACGGCGGAGCATTGGGTGAAGATGACGCAAATGAAAAGCCGGAACCGGAAAAAGGGGGCCTCCTATTGTCGAATGCCGAATCTTCCGGACTTACCGATAAAATGTCGTCTCGGCGCCGGTGAACGCCCATGGCTCGGCGAGATCGATGCAGCGCTGCGCCTCGCCGCGGGCTTCGATCCGCATCAGGGGCGACGCCTGTTGCTGGTCGATCGGCCCGGGCTCGATTGCGAGCAGAATGACCGCATTGATCCGGGGGCCGACGAAATTCGCCCTCAATCCTTCATAGCAATAGGCGGCGCCCGGCATCACCTTGTCGAAAGGCTGGTTGATGCGGCCGTCGCCCTCATCGAAGGTGAGGAAATCGCGCGCCGCGGTTTCGCGCGCCTCGTCGAGCATCGGGTTCAATCCGACCATCTCGGCATCGAGCGATCTGACGCGGCCGTGAAGGGCGAAAATCAGCCGCTCGGGGTCGATCGCGTCCGGCGCCAGGGCGATCGCGCTGACTTTCGAGGTGCGGCCGTTATGCGAGGCGTCGGTGAACCACGCGCCTTGCGCGGTTCCAGGCGCATCGACGAGCGCCGTGCGGCAGGCGTTGTCGCCCCTGGCGCGCCGTATTCCCCAGGCGTCGCCGAGCTTTCCCTTCCACTCGGCCGCAATCTTCGCCGGCAGGTAATCGAGCGGGCACTGGATGCGGCTGGCGTCGCTGGCGATCGCTTCAAGGATCGCGGGCGGCGCCGAGATCGCCGTTCCTTCCGCGTAAGGATTGCTTTGATAGCGTTCAGGCCGGTCGAGCGCCGCCGGCGCCGCGGCGCGGTCTTCGAGAATGACGTCAAAGCCGTCGGCCGAGGCGAGCGTCTCGCCCTGACGCACCCGGATCGCCGTTCGCGCGGCGAGATGGTCCGGGCCGCCGATTTCGTGGAACGCGGAAAGTCCGCCGGCCCGGGCGAGCAGCGCCGGTTCTATCGTGTCGAGATCGTCAAAGACGACGATCAGCGACTGGCATGCCACGAGACGCAAGGTCCACGCTTCGCGGGCGGCGCCGCCATCCGCGTCGCGAACGGTGCGCCGTTCGATGGCGACGATGTCGGCCTTTGCCGGGGCAAGCGCGGTGGTGACGCGCCGCTCGAAGACATTGCCGGCCTTTTTCGTGTTGAGGCGGATCGCCGGCGCCGGCAGCGGCTCGCCGGGGGCCGTCACTTCGCCGAGCGGGGAAATCGACAGGATATCGTCGAGCGGCGCGAAAGCGGCCTTCAAGGTCGTCTCGCCGCGGGCGCAAGCGCGCTCCGCCAATGGCGTCGAAGCCGAGCCGAACGACGCCGCTTGCCGGGCCGCTTTTTGCGTATAGCGCCGGCCGGCGTCGGGGCTGGCGATCAGCGATCCGAGCAGACCAGCCGCGACGAGCGACGCCGCGAGGCGCAAATAGTGCTCAGATCCAGCCATCCCGTGCCCGTCGCCCCAAGCTGCAAATCCAGAGTCGCGGCGGGGCGGACCGGAGTCAAGGAAATGGCCCCCGCAAGCCGTCTGGAACCGACCTTGGGCGGCCAGCGTTGCCGAAGGGACACTGGGATTTGCCGGCTGCCGGCGACCGCCCTGTTCTCGACAAGGCAATCCCCATTCGTAATAGTGCCTCGCCTCAAACTTTCAGCATGGGAAGTTCGCAAATGGTCAAATGGCGCGGCCGCGAAGGCAGCCGGAATGTCGAGGATCGGCGCGGCGTCGCGGCGGCTGGTCTTTCCGGGCTGGCGATCATGATCTTGCGGTTCGTCCTCAGCCGGTTCGGCATCGGCGGCGTCGTTGTCCTCGTCGGCGGCTTTTTCGCGCTGAAGGCGCTCGGCATCAATCCATTGGCGATGCTCGGCGGCCAGCCTGCCGCGCCGCAAGAGATTTCAGCGGAAGATCAGGAGGCCTATGATTTCTCCTCGGTCATTCTCGCCGAGACCGAAAGAGTATGGAGCGACCTTTTCGCCGGGTCCGGCTCGCAATACACGCCGCCGGTTCTCGTTCTTTACACCGGCCAGGTCGATACCGCCTGCGGTTTCGGGTCGGCGGCGGCCGGTCCATTTTATTGCCCGGGCGACCAGAAACTCTATCTCGACACCAGTTTCTTTCGGGAACTCTCAGAGCGCTTCGGCGCGCCCGGCGATGTCGCCGCCGCCTCTGTCATCGCGCATGAAGTCGGTCATCACGTGCAGACGATCCTCGGCACATCCGACAATGTGCGTCAGGCGCAGTCGCGCGCCGGCGAGGCTGAAGTGAATGAGCTGCAGGTGCGGATGGAGCTGCAGGCGGACTGTTTTTCGGGCATCTGGGCGAACCATGCGGACCAAACATCGGGTCTACTCGAAGCCGGCGACATTGACGAAGGGCTCGCCGCGGCGGCGGCGATTGGCGACGACAATCTGCAGAAGAACGCCGGCCGGCGCGTCACGCCCGAAAGCTTCACCCACGGCTCGTCGGAGCAGCGGGTCAACTGGTTCACGACCGGCTACCGGACGGGCGACGTCAATGCCTGCGACACATTCAGCGACGGCGCGCTGTGATTGGTCCGCTTACGGATCGGCACGGGACTTCAGTGAACCCGGCGGCGCTCGTGCGGGCTGTCGAGGGAGAAGGCGGGGATGTCGACTTCGAAGAGTTCGCCCTCGGCGCTTTCCATGCCGTAGCGCCCGACCATCATGCCGGACGGCGTCGAGAGCGGCGCGCCAGACGTGTACTCGAACCGTTCGCCCGGTTTGATCACCGGCTGTTCGCCGATGACGCCGACGCCCTTGACTTCTTCGGTGAGGCCGGTCGCGTTGGTGATCAGCCAATGCCGCGTCCTCAAGCGAACGTTGGCGCGCGAGCCGTTGTGAATTTTGACGGTGTAAGACCAGACATAAAGATCGTCGGAGGGATCCGACTGCCCTTCGAGATAGGTCGGGCGCACGCTGACCTTGATCCCCTTCGTCACACGCTCATACATAGCGCAACTCCACGCACCGCGGGCGCATCATCCCGGAACGAGGGCGACGTTACTCCCCGCCGCGCCGCTTCGCCAAGTCCGAATCGCGCCATGTCGAATCGCCTATTGCGGGCGCCGGCATGACGGGCGTCCTCAACGCGGAGCAGATCGCCGGACAGATCGCGAGCGGCGCGATCCTCCTCGCCGGCTCGCTCGGCGGCCGCCAGTTGCAACCGGCGTCGCTCGATCTGACGATCGCGCGCCGCGGCTGGCGCGTCAGGGCGTCGTTCCTGCCGTCGCCCGGAAGCCGCGTCGCCGCGCGCCTCGCCGACGGGCTGATGATGCACGCGATCGACCTCTCGAACGGCGCGGTCCTTGAACGCGGCTGCGTCTACCTTGTTGAACTCGCGGAAAAATTGCGGCTGCCCGCCGACATCGCGGGCGCCGCCAATCCGAAAAGCTCGACCGGCAGGATCGACGTCTTCGTCCGCCTCGTCGCCGACAGCGCTGACGGGCGGCGCGTCGCCTTTGATGAAATTCCCGCCGGCTACGAGGGAAAGCTTTACGCCGAAATCAGCCCGCGAACGTTCTCGATTCTGGTGCGTGAAGGATCAAGCCTCAACCAGCTTCGCCTGAAATGCGGCGCGCCGCGGCTCGACGACGCGGCGCTCGCCCGTCTTCACGCCAGCGAGAAACTGATCGACGGCCCGGCCGACATTGACGGCGGGATCGGCCTCAGCGTCGATCTTGGATCGGCGGGCGCGGCCGTCGG
>JBGTLL010000171.1:0-7102 GCA_041744115.1 Parvularculaceae bacterium
GTTCTTGGCGACATCGACGCCGATGACATTTTGGGGCATAAGAAGAAGGTCCTGTCCTTGTCATGCGGGGCCGGCCGTCAAAGCAGCCGCCCCTGTCAACTGTTCAGGTCAAACGCAAAGTACGGCGGACGAGCCCCGCGCTTCGTGACGGTCCTTCAAGACCAAGGATGGGCAAGGGGCCTCGTCCGCCAACGCACTATGCCAGACCCGAAAGAGACAAGGATGGGCGGCGAGCGCGGCCGAACCTGTCGTCCGGCCCGCTACGCCCCGGCGCCGCCGACGGTCAGGCGATCGATCTTGATCGTCGGCTGGCCGACGCCGACGGGCACGCCCTGTCCCGCCTTGCCGCAGACGCCGATGCCGGGATCGAGCGCGAAGTCATTGCCGATCATCGAGACGCGGGTGAGAACCGTCGGCCCGTCGCCGATGAGCGCGGCGTTTTTCAGCGGCGCCCCGATCTTTCCGTTCTTCACGCGATAGGCCTCGGTGCAGTTGAAGACGAACTTCCCCGATGTGATGTCGACCTGGCCGCCGGAGAAATTCACGGCATAGACGCCATCCTTCACGCTACGGATGATTTCTTCGGGATCGTGGCCGCCGCCCAGCATGAAGGTGTTGGTCATGCGCGGCATCGGCTGGCAGGCAAAGCTCTCGCGGCGTCCGTTGCCGGTCACCGCAACGCCCATCAGCCGCGCGTTCATGCGGTCCTGCATGAAGCCCTTCAAAATGCCGTCCTCGATGAGGACGGTGCGCGAGGTCGGCGTTCCTTCATCATCGACCGACAACGAGCCGCGCCTTCCGGTCAAGGTTCCGTCATCGACAACGGTGACGCCGGGCGCCGCGACCCGCTGACCGAGCCGGCCGGCGAAGGCGGACGTTTTCTTGCGATTGAAATCGCCTTCGAGCCCGTGCCCGACCGCTTCATGGAGGAGGATACCCGTCCACCCCGGACCGAGCACGACTTCCATGTCGCCGGCCGGGGCGGGTTCGGCGTCGAGATTGACCAGCGCCTGACGCAGCGCTTCATCGACATAGCCTTGCCAGGCGCCCTCCGCGATGAACCGCGCATAGCCCTCGCGTCCGCCCGCGCCATAGCTTCCGGATTCCTGCCGGTCGCCGGCGCCGGCGGTCACCGAAACGTTGATTCTGACTAGCGGGCGGATGTCGCGCACGACTTCGCCGCCGGAGCGGACGATTTCGACCGCCGACCATTCGCCGGTGAGCGAGGCCGAGACCTGTCGAACCCGGGCGTCCTTCGAGCGGGCGTAGTCATTGATATCGGCGAGTAGCTTTGCCTTCGCTTCGAACGGCATCGCTTCGAGCGGGTTGCCGTCGGGATAGAGCTTGACGTTGGTCCGCGCGGGACCGCCAGCGATGACGCCGCCGCGGCCGGTCTTGACCGCCTGAACGGCGCTCGCGGCCCGCTTCAGCGCGTCTTCCGAGAGGTCCGAAGCATGCGCGTAGCCGGTCGATTCGCCGCAGACGGCCCTGAGGCCGAAGCCCTGTTCGACATTATAGCTCGCGGTCTTCAGGCGGTTGTCGTCGAACACGAAGGCTTCGGACTGCGAATATTGAAGGTACAATTCGCCGTCATCGGCGCCCTGGAGCGCATCGTCGAGAATCGATTGCGTGCGCGCCTGATCGAGGCCGGTTTTTGCGAAAAACAGGGATTGGGTCATGGCGAAGAGGTAAGCGGCGCCCCCCGCATAGGCAATGCGCGCTGCGACCTTTTTTCCCTTTTGCCTCCGGTGACGCATGACGGCGGAAGGGCCTATAAGCCATCCCGATCCATTGACCTTTGCGGCGCCTGGCGCCAAGCCGGCGCGGCCGGGGCGCGGAACGGACTTTCGAGGACTTCATGAAGAAAATTGCAGCGGGACTGGCGGCGATAGCGACCCTTTCCGGTGCGGTCGGGGCGCAAACGTCAAGCCTCCCGGTCGATGGCGGCGTCGAAATGCTGCCGGCGGCGTCGGCGCTCGCCGAGGAGGTTCACTTTTTCCACAATGTGATCCTGCTGCCGATCATAACGGTGATCAGCGTTTTCGTGCTGGCGCTGCTCCTCTGGGTGATGTTCCGCTACAATTCGAAGCGAAATCCGACCCCCGATAAATTCAGCCACAACACACTGGTGGAGATTGTCTGGACCGGCGTGCCGATCCTTATCCTGCTTGCGATTGCGCTGCCTTCCTTCGATCTCCTGTTCAAGGAAGACATCATCCCCGACGGCCGGCAGCTCGTCGCCGAGGCGGATGGCAGCGCCAATGTTTTCAATGTCGACAATGATTTTCCGCAAAGCCGGATGGCGGCGAGCGATCGTCATGTCCAAGTGTTTCTCGCCTCCGCCGGCGCTGTCACGGGTCTTATCCCCCGCAAGGATTACACGCTCGACGGTCTCGGCACGGCGACCGTTTCGGTCAGGCTGAAAGAGGCGCCGCGGGCGGGCGACCGCGTGATCGTGCGCATGGGCCGCAGCCTCATCGGCCCCGCGACCGGACGGCAGGAAATTGCGCTGGCGCCGACGATGACGCTGAAGGCCATCGGCTATCAGTGGGGCTGGACCTATTCCTACCCCGATTTCGGCGATTTTGAGTTCTCCGCGAACATGGCGACGCGCGAGCAGACGACGCCGGAACTCTATCGCCTTGAAGTCGATAACCGCGTCATCGTGCCGGTCGGCGAGACGATCCGGGTGGTGACCACCGCGCGCGATGTCATCCATTCCTTCGCGCTGCCGAATTTCGCGATCAAGGTCGACGCCGTGCCGGGCCGCATCAACGAGACCTGGTTCAAGGCTGACCGCGAAGGCGTCTTCTACGGCCAGTGTTCGGAAATCTGCGGCGTCCGCCATTCGTCGATGCCGATCGCGGTCGAAGTCGTCTCGCGCCGGGCGTTCGAGGCGTGGGTCAATGAAAGACGCGTCGAGAGCGGCATGGAGCCGATGTTCGGCGCGCTCGCTTCGGCCGGAGCAATTTCAACGCTGGCGGCCGCCGATGCCGGGGCCGATCCGGCGCAATAATCAGGGCAGGGACGAAGGCGCCAATATGGCTGACGCACACAAGGATGACGGCCCCGACCGCGCCCACGACCTGGCCTATGGGCACGCGCAAGGTCACGCGCACGACCACAAGCCGTCGTTTTTTGTCCGCTGGCTGTTTTCGACCAATCACAAGGATATCGGCACGCTTTACCTGATCTTCGCGATCATCGCCGGCATTCTGGGCGGCGCGATGTCAGGTCTGATGCGCTGGGAACTGGCTGAACCCGGCATCCAGATTCTCGGCGCGATGTCCGGCGGCGACGAAGCGGCGGCGGAAAACTTCTACAACGTCCTCATCACCTATCACGGCCTGATCATGATTTTCTTCATGGTGATGCCGGCGATGATCGGCGGCTTTGGCAACTGGTTCGTGCCAATCATGATCGGTGCGCCGGACATGGCTTTCCCGCGCATGAACAACATTTCGTTCTGGCTCTACGGCGCGGCCGGCATCCTGCTGACGATGTCGTTTTTCTCGCCGGGTTACGGCCAGAATCTGGGGTTTGCCGGCGGCTGGGTGCTCTATCCGCCGCTGTCGTCGAACACGGGCCACCCCGGGCCGGCGATGGATCTGCTGATTCTGGCAATCCACCTTGCGGGCGCTTCGTCGATCCTTGGCGCAATCAATTTCATCACCACGATTTTCAACATGCGCGCGCCGGGGATGACCCTGCACAAGATGCCGCTGTTTGCGTGGTCGGTGCTGGTGACGGCCTTCCTGCTCGTGCTGTCGCTGCCGGTTCTCGCGGGCGCCATCACGATGCTGCTGACCGACCGCAATTTCAACACCGCGTTCTTCAACCCGGCGGAGGGCGGCGACCCGCTGCTGTTTCAGCACCTCTTCTGGTTCTTCGGCCACCCGGAAGTCTACATTCTCATCCTGCCGGGTTTCGGCATGGTCTCGCACATCGTCTCGACCTTTTCGAAAAAGCCGATCTTCGGCTATCTCGGAAAGGCCTACGCCATGGTTGCGATCGGCTTTGTCGGCTTCATCGTGTGGGCGCACCACATGTATACGGTCGGCCTTTCCGTCAACATGAAAGCCTATTTCATCGCGGCGACCATGGTCATCGCGGTGCCGACCGGCATCAAGATCTTTTCATGGATCGCGACGATGTGGGGCGGCTCGATCGATTTCAAGACGCCGATGCTGTGGGCGGTCGGTTTCATTTTCCTGTTTACCGTCGGCGGCGTCACCGGCGTCGTGCTCGCCAACGCCGGCGTCGATCACTACATGCACGACACCTATTATGTGGTCGCGCACTTCCATTACGTGCTGTCGCTCGGGGCCGTGTTCGCGATTTTCGGGGGCTGGTATTACTGGTTCGCCAAGATGACCGGCAAGATGTACCGCGAATGGCTCGGCAAGCTGCATTTCTGGGTGATGTTCATTGGCGTCAACCTGATTTTCTTCCCGCAGCATTTCCTCGGCCTGCAAGGGATGCCGCGCCGCTACATCGATTACCCGCTGGCCTATGCGCAGTGGAATTATGTGTCGTCGGTCGGCTATGTGATCACGCTGGCGGGGATGGTGATTTTCCTCATCTGCATGATCGACGCCTATTTCATTTACCGGAAGCGCGCGCCGGCCAATCCCTGGGGCGTCGGCGCGACGACGCTCGAATGGACCTTGCCGTCGCCGCCGCCCTTCCACCAGTTCAATGAACTGCCGCGCTTCGACAAAGGCGACGCCCACGCGTTTCACTAGGCTCCGTACCCATTAACGTAGCGTAGTTGATCCGCGACGGTCGCCTTTGCGGGAGGGTATTTCCTGGTATTATTCCTCAACGAACGCCTTCAATCTTCCAATGTTTTTGTCCCATTGAAGCGAGGCGCGGGTCAAGAAGTCTCTGGCTTTCGAGATGGGATCAGGTTTGATAGTGAACCGTGTTTCTCTTCCGATGCGCTTAGAGTGTACAATGCCGGCCTGCTTCAGAACTCGCAGGTGCTTTGTCACCCCCTGACGCGTCAGCTTCAGGCCGTCCGCAAGTTCCGTAATCGAATGTTGCTGTCCATCGCTCAGCCGGGAAACGAGCTCCAGGCGGGTGACATCTCCCAACGCCGAAAATACTGGTGCTGATTCAATACCGTCGCTAGCTTTCAACATGAGATTTCACGTTATCGACCTGCGTATCCCAACCCTCAGAGCTTGAACGCAGGATTTCCAACCGCTTTGATTCTGGAAATTGTTGAAAGCCGGATTCTGTGATGACGAGCCGTGTGCCGGACTCAATTGGGTTCAGACGAAATTCGACCAGCACTTTCGCCTTCTCACCATACTCCGTATCGGGATCCACAGCTGAAGGAGACCAAGAAAAAGAAAACAAACGCTCATGGTCCATAGCTTCTGTTACCGACACCCATTTCACATGCTCATGCCCGGGATAAGTCATCGTCCCCGTTGTCGTCTCTCCAACGGCGAATCCGTTATCGAGTCGGACTCGAAACCACACTCCAAATTCACTTGGATCAGTGAGGGCTCGCCACACCCGCGCGACGGGCGCAGCGAGATCGACAGTTTTTTCAATTCGGTCTTGATCTTTATGGATTGGCATTTGGCAACCTCTTGGTTGCTAGTACGGTATCGGGCGGGCGCATTAAACGCAACCCCTTGGTTGCTTTTTTAGCGTCCGAACTTTCAAGCTTCTCGAAATGGCCAGTACGTAACTCAAGCTCGTTACAAGGCAGTCAATTGGGCCTCAATTCCCGTTTGAAAAGGCGAATCCCGATCGTTGGTCCCTTTCGCAAACGATGATTCATGGGCGCCGAAAGGAGCCCGTCATGTTTGATCATCTGTTTTGGTTGACCGAGAAGCAGTTCGCACGGCTTAAGCCACTTTTGCCAAACAAGGTGCGCGGCGTACCGAGAGTGGATGATGGTCGAGTGATCTCAGGCATTGTGCATGTTCTCAAATCCGGATGCCGGGGTAGATGCGCCGCAGGAATACGGACCTCGCAAAACGCTCTACAACCGCTTCGTACGCTGGGCCGAAAAAGGAGTATGGCGCGACATCTTCCTCGCCTTGGCTGACGCAGGAGGGCCGCCAAGCCAAATCGCCGCTATAAGCCCGGCTTCTCGCCAGCCCTTTACCGAGATCGGAATGCCGTGGAGCGCATGTTTGGGCGGCTAAAGGATTTCCGCCGTATCGGAACCCGTTATGATCGAAGGGGCGATGTCTACCTGTCCGCTGTGTGCCTTGCCGCCACCGTGAGCTACTGGTTATGAGTCCGGAGCCTAGGAAAACAACCCCGGCGGGCGCTCCGCCGGGGTTTTTCGTGCCGCACTGCGGCGCGCTTTTCGTCTGGCCGCCGGCGCAAAATCCCGTTAACTTCTGTCCCGACTCCCGGACGGCGGTTCGCCCGGGCGGAGACAATGACGAAGCAGGGCAGTTACGGAGGGGTGAATGCTCGAATCCATTCTTAGCGACGTAATCGGAATTTTCAGGGCGATCTTTCTCGGCGGCGACATCATCGCGCTTGGCATCGCCGCCGGCTCGGTCGCCATCGCCGCGTTCATGATGCAGCGGGGAACGCAGATCGGGTCGATGACCCTGATGGCGCTCGTCCTGTTTGGCTTTGGCGGGTTCATCCGCGGCGTCATGCGCGGCCCGGTCGCCGAAGACGGCGGATCGGTCGCGGCGCAGACGGGGAGCCGGGCCGCCGGCCAGTTCAACTCGAGCCTCGCGCAATTCGCCGACATGCAGGCCGGCACCTTGCTCGCCTATTTCATCGCCTTCATGCTGCTGATCCTTCTCGTGTTCGGCGTCAAGGCGGCGGTTCGCAGCGGAAGCTAGCCGCTTCCGGCGCGCGAAGACGGGACCGGCCGCGGCGCGGCCTGCGGCTCCATGCGCATTTGAAAGGCCGGCCCCCTTCGGGCATAGACGGCGCATGAGCCGTACGCCGCATTCCGCCTTCGCGGGGCCCGAGGATTATTTCGCGCTGTTGAAGCCGCGCGTCATGTCGCTCGTCATTTTTACGGCGCTTGTCGGCATGGTGGCGGCGGTCGCCGACGGCGCGGCAATTCACCCGGGGCTGGCCGCCGCATCGCTGCTGGCGATTGCGGCCG
>JBGTLL010000172.1:0-31059 GCA_041744115.1 Parvularculaceae bacterium
CGAGGCGCCGATCACTGCCGACGCTGAGCCCCAAGCGCTCGAAGAGGGCGACTGATGTCGACGCGCGCCGACACGATTGCGCGGATCGCGCGGACGGCGACGCCGACCTTGCTCGGCCTCTTTGGCGTGCTCCTCCTCGCGGCGCCGTTGCGGCTTTTCGGCGGCCTCATCGAGACGCCGCTGATCCCCCTCGTCGTCGTCTATTTCTGGTCGCTTTATTCCCCTCGATACCTTCCCGCCGCCAGCATTTTCATGATTGGAATTGTCCAGGATCTCTTGAGCGGCGGACCGTTCGGTCTGTGGCCGGCGGTTTACCTCGCGGTGCAATACGTGGCGATTTCGCAGCAATCCTATTTTCTCGGCCGCGAAGTTCATGTCGTCTGGATGGGTTTTGCGGTGGCGGCGGCGAGCGTGTCGCTTATACTGTGGCTGTTCATGAGCCTCCTGTCGGCGACCTTGCTGCCGCTTGGCGGACTTGCCTTCCAGATGCTGACGACGGTCGCGGTCTATCCGCTGTTCGCGATTGTCTTCGGAAATCTGCATCGGCGCGTGATCATCGAGGTATAGGTTCGTCATGCGCGTCAATTCGAACGATCCGGAAAAGAAGGAAGTCGTCACCCGCCGCGCCGCGATCGTCAGCGGCGGCTTCAGCCTCTTGCTCCTCGGGATCGTCGGCCGCCTTGCGCAATTGCAGATCTTCGAACACGAGAAATATCAGCGCCTCGCGCAGGAAAACCAGTTCAACACCCGCATCATCGCGCCGCTGCGCGGCGAAATCGTCGATCGTTTTGGCAAGACGCTGGCGTCGAACCGGCAGAATTTCCGCCTGCTGCTGATGCCGGACGAAGCGGGCGATGTTGAAGAAGCGCTGCTTCGCCTCGGCAGCCTTGTCGAAATCCCCGCCGACAAACACGCCAAACTGCTTCGCGAAATTCGCCGGACGCGCGGATTTGCGCCGGTTGAGATCGTCAACAATCTCGAATGGGACCAGTTTTCAAAGGTCAATTTCGAATTGCCGTATCTGCCGGGCGCGCATCCCGAGGTCAGCGAAACGCGCGACTATCCGCTCGGCAATGCTACCGCGTTCGTCATCGGCTATGTCGGCGCCGTCACCGACCGCGATCTTCAGGCGCCCGATAACGAGAACCAGCAATTGTTGCTGCGTCAGCCGGGATTCAAGGTCGGCCGCGAAGGACTTGAACGCACCTATGAAAAAGAACTGCGCGGCGTCGCCGGCTCGCTTGACGTCCAGGTCAACGCCCACGGCCGGGTGATCGACGAGATCGACGACAGCATCCGCCCGCCCGTTCAAGGCGAGACGCTTGGCCTCACGATCGACGCCGATCTGCAGATGGCGGCGATGAAAGTGCTGGAGGGAGAAAGCGCGTCGGCGGTGGTCGTCGATATCGAAACCGGCGACATCCTCGTCCTTGCCTCAACGCCCGCGTTCGACCCGAATATCTTTACGAAAGGCATTCCGAGCGTTCTCTGGAAACAGCTCAACGAAAGCCCCTACAAGCCGTTGCTGAACAAGCCGCTCGGCGGCATGTATCCGCCCGGCTCGACCTTCAAGATGGCGACCGCGATCGCGGCGATGCGCTCGGGCGTCGATCCGGGCTTCAAGGTCCGCTGCAACGGCAAGTTCTGGCACGGCAACCGCTTTTTCCATTGCTGGAAAAAGGAGGGCCACGGAACAGTCGACATGCGCAATTCGCTGAAGCATTCCTGCGACACGTTCTATTATACGATGGCGACCCGGATCGATATCGACGTGATCGCCGACACGGCGAGGAAACTTGGCCTCGGACAGACGTTTGAACTCGGCATTCCCGGCCAGCATTCCGGCGTCGTTCCCGATCGCGCTTGGAAAAAGCAGTTCTATGCCGGCACGCCGGAAAACCAGATCTGGTTTCCGGGCGAAACGCTCTCGGTCGCGATCGGCCAGGGATCGGTCTCGACGACGCCGCTTCAGCTCGCCGTAATGGCGGCGCGGATTGCCTCGGGCCGCGAAGTCCGTCCACGGATTGTCCGCTTCCGCGGCGACCTGGAGCTCCCGAGCCTCACGGCGCCAAGACTCGATCTTGCCGAAGACCATCTCAATCTCGTGCGCGACGGCATGAACGCCGTCGTCAACGAGCCGGGCGGTACGGCGGTCCGGTCGGCGCTTGAAAATCCCGAGTGGAAGCTCGCCGGCAAGACCGGCACCAGCCAAGTCTACAGGATCACCAATGAAGAACGCGCCAAGGGCCTGACGAAACCCGAAGACCTGCCATGGGCGCGCCGCGACCATGCGCTGTTCGTCTGCTTTGCGCCGTATGAAGCGCCGCGTTACGCTTGCGCGATCGTTGTCGAGCACGGCATCGGCGGCGCGCGCATGGCCGGCCCCAAGGCGCGCGAGATCATGCGGGCGGTGATGACGAAAGATCCGGCGCGCCTGAAGCCGCTCAGCCCGAACGCGCTGGCGCAAAGCGGCGACACCGCGCGGGAGGGCTGACGGCGATGGCGATCATTCTGCCGGGTCCCCGGCGCGGCATTCAGGACCAGATCGCGCGCCTCCATTGGCCGCTTATCATCATGCTGACGATGATCGCCGGCGCCGGCGTTGCAACGCTTTATTCCGTCGGCGGCGGTTCATGGTCGCCCTGGGCCGGAACGCACGCGCTGCGCTATGCGATTTCGGCGTTCGTCCTCATCGTCATCGGCCTCATCGGCATCCGCTACTGGATGGCGCTGTCTTATCCGATCTATTTCGTGGCGCTGATTGCGCTGGCGCTTGTTCCGTTCATCGGCGATGTCACCATGGGCGCGCGGCGCTGGATCGAGGTCGGTCCGATGCAGTTCCAGCCTTCGGAACTGATGAAAGTCGGGATCGTGCTGGCGCTCGCCCGCTATTATCACGGCCTTCGGGCCGAGCAGGTTTCGCATATACTCTTTCTCGTGCCGCCGATGGTGATGATCGCGGCGCCGGTCGGACTTGTCTTCATGCAGCCCGACCTTGGGACGGCGGTGATGATCGGCCTGACGGGCGCGGCGATGATGGTGCTCGCCGGCCTTAGCTGGCGTCTCATCTTCCTCGGCGGCGTCGCGGCGGTCGCCGGCGCCATCGGCGCCTTGCGGTTCGGTCTTCTCCACGATTATCAGCTGGCGCGGATTTTCACCTTTCTCGACCCGGAAAACGATCCGCTCGGGAAAGGTTATCACCTCATGCAGTCGAAGATCGGCCTCGGGTCCGGCGGCCTTGTCGGCAAGGGCTACATGGAGGGCACGCAGCGCGAACTGAATTTTCTCCCCGAGATGCAGACCGACTTCATTTTCACGATTTTCGGCGAGGAATTCGGATTTGTCGGGGCGATCGGTCTTCTGCTGATCTATTTCGCCGTGATCATGACCGGGATGAACATCGCGCTCAGGGCGCGGTCACATTTTGCGCGGCTTGCCACGATGGGCGTTGTCGTCACCTTCGCGCTCTACGTCCTCATCAACACCGGCATGGTGATGGGCCTTGCGCCCGTCGTCGGCGTGCCGCTGCCGCTCGTATCCTACGGCGGCACGGTGATGCTGACGATCATGGCCGGCTTCGGCATTGTCATGAGCGCGCATATGAGCCGCGATCCCGACGGCGCGACGCTCTGATCGCGAATCGCTAAAGCGGGGCGCAATTAATCCGCATTGGAGACGAACCTCGTTCCGTCATGCCTCGTTCCGTCATGCTGGCGAAAGCCAGCATCCAGAGCCGCGAGGGACTTGCTCGCCATTCTGGACCCTGACTTGCGTCAGGGTGACGTCGTCCTCGATTGTGAGATATTGCTCTTTGCGCTAAACCGCCGCATGGACCCGGGCGTCGAGGGCCTTGCGCGTCTGCGCGTAGATCACGGCCAGCCGGCCGATCGCGGCGACGGCGCCGGCGGCGTCCTGGCTCTTGCAGCAATTCTCGACATTCCTGGCGGCGTTTGCGAGGAGCTGCGCGCCGACGTTGGCGGCCGAGCCTTTCACCGCATGGGATGTCCGCGCCGCCTCGACGAAGCTGCCGGCTGCGATCTCGCCCCGCAACTGTTCCGCAAGCTGGTCCGTCGATTTCCAGAAGGCGATGAGGATTTCGGCGACGCCGTCACGCCCGGCCGCTTCCAGCAGCCCGTCGATCTGCGCGTAGTCGACCAGTGCGTCAGAGTCGTTGGCGGCAGCAATCATGACACGCCCGTCCGATCTTGAAGCCATGCGCAAAGCCCGTGCGCATGCGAGCCCTCAGTGAACCGCAATCTTCGGACGAGAGCGTTAAAATTCTATCTAACCGCCGCCAGCCCCCGCGCCCATGTCCTGATATTAGGAAATCGTTAATGGCTGGCGAATGGCGACGGGCAAATGAACGGAAATCGCCGGCGCGGGTCTCGAAGGATGCGCCGCGTGGTCGATCAATACGCCCGGAGCGCCATCTTGATCGGACCTTCGGCTCTCCCGTTGACGAACTGGTCGACATAAGGATTGCCGGACGCGTTGATGTCTTCGGCGCGCCCGCGCCAGATGATGCGTCCCTGATAGAGCATCGCGATCTCGTCGCCGATCCGCTTCGCCGAGGCCATGTCATGGGTGATCGAGATCGCCGTCGCGCCGAGCGCTTTCACCCGGTCGACGATCAGGCGGTTGATGACATCGGCCGTGATCGGATCAAGTCCGGTCGTCGGCTCGTCGAAGAAAAGAACGTTCGGGTCGGCGGCGATCGCCCGCGCCAGCGCGACCCGCTTTTGCATGCCGCCGGAAAGCTCGGCCGGCGCCAGATCGCCGACCTCGCGCGGAAGGCCGACTTGCGCGAGGCAATCGAGGGCTTTTTCCCGCGACGGCTTGCGCGGCTTTCCTTCGCCCTGAACAAGACGAAAGGCGATGTTTTCCCAGACCTTCAAACTGTCAAACAGCGCCGACGCCTGAAACAGCATGCCGATTTCGCGCGTCCTTTTCCGGCGCTCGAAACCCGAAAGCTTGAGGACGTTGACGCCGTCAATGAGGATTTCGCCGGCGTCGGGCGGAACGAGGCCGAGGATGCACTTTAGCAGGACCGATTTTCCGGTGCCGGAACCGCCGATGACGACGAGCGAGGCGCCTTCGTCGAGATCGAGGTCGATCCCGCGCAGCACTTCCTTGTCGCCGAAGGATTTCTTCAGGCCCCGGATCGAAATTTTCGGCGCGCCGGGCGTCATCTCACAATCCGACAAACAGCGACGTCATGACGTAATTCGAGGCGAGGATCGCAACCGCCGAGGCGACCACCGCCGAGCGCGTCGCGCCGCCGACCCCTTGCGCGCCGCCGCGGCTACGGAAGCCGTAATAGCAGCCCATCACCGCAATCAGGAAACCGAAGACCGCCGCCTTGACGAGACCGGAGGTGACATCGCCAAGGGTCAGGAACTGATCGATGTTGCGGATATAGGTCGCGCCTTCGAAATCGAGGGCGAAGACGGCGACGAACCAGCCGCCGAGAATGCCGATCGCGTCCGCCACGAGGACAAGGAACGGAAGCATCA
Source organism: Parvularculaceae bacterium (assembly GCA_041744115.1). Classification (GTDB taxonomy): domain Bacteria; phylum Pseudomonadota; class Alphaproteobacteria; order Caulobacterales; family Parvularculaceae; genus Amphiplicatus. The sequence continues at coordinate 5,514 of JBGTLL010000172.1, forward strand.
ATGTCGTCGCGATGATGCGCGGCGATACAAGATATTTGTAGGGATCGACGGCCAGCGTCGACATCGCGTCGATCTGGTCGGAGACGCGCATCGCGCCAAGTTCGGCCGCCATCCCTGAAGACGAGCGCCCGGCGACCATCAGCGCGGCAAAGCCCGGCCCCAGTTCCCTGACGATCGAAACCGACAGGATTTGCGGCAGGAACGTTTCGGCGTTGAAGCGGGCCGATCCGTCATAAATGTTGAGCGCGAGCGCCGCGCCGGTGAAGATTGCGGTAAGGCCGACGACGGGGAGTGCGTTGAAACCGATCCGCAGCGCCGCCGTCAAAAACTCACGCGTATAAAAGGGACCCGACACCCAGGCGAAGGCGCCCTTGATCGCGAAAATCGACATCGCGCCGATTTCGGCAAGCATGATGATGGTGACCCGTCCGATGGAAGCGGCTGGGTTCATGGATCAAATCCCCTCGGCGCCGGGAGGGTTCTCCCCGGCCGGCGCGGACCCCCACAGGTAGCGGCGCTGAACCCGTCCGCCAAGTCCTCGCGCAAGGCCGCCGACGCCAGTCAATAGCTCATAGCCGATCGTCCCGCAGTCCGTCGCCGCCGTATCGATCGACAGATTGGGGCCGAAAAACTCCGCCCGGTCGCCGATTTCCGGCCGAATCGGAAGGTCCGTTGCGTCCAGCACGATGAGGTCCATCGACACCCGCCCGGCGATCGGACACGCCGCGCCGCCGAGATACGCTTTCGCCCGGTTCGATCCCGAGCGCGGAAATCCGTCGCCGTAGCCGAGCGAGATGGTCGCCAGCGTGCTCCTTCGCTGAGCCGTGAAGGTTGCGCCGTAACCGACGGTTTCGCCAGGGTTTGCCTCGTCGACCTGGATGACCGGGGCGGTGAGGCGGGCGACCGGCCATAGTCCTGGCGTCGTCTCGTCCTTGGGGCTGACGCCGTAAATGCCGACGCCGAGCCGGACCATGTCGAAACCGAACGCCTCGGCGATCAGCGCGCCGCCGGACGAGGAAAGACTTGTCCGCGCGTCGGGGAACAAAGCGGCGGCTTCCTGGAAAGCGTTGAACTGGCGGGCGTTCATCGGGTGCGCCGCATCCGACGCGCAGGCGAGATGGCTGATGACGACCGCGATGTTGAGGCCCTTCATGCCGCCAAGCGCCGGCAGGTCACCCGCCTTCATGCCGAGCCGGTGCATGCCGGTGTCGGCATGAACCGCCGCCGGCGCGCCGGGCATTTGCGACGCCCACAGCGTTGCCTGTTCAATCGTATTCAGAACCGGCGTCAGGCGATGCTGGCGATAGACCGCCAGGACATCGGCGAACGGTCCGTTGAACACAAAGATCCCGGCGTCGCCGCCGAGCGCGGCGCGCAATTCGGCGCCCTCCTCGGAATAAGCGACGAAAAACGACCGGCAACCTTCTCTCGCGTGCAGCGCTTTGGCGATCGCGACGGCGCCGAGACCGTAAGCGTCACATTTGACGACCGCCGCCGCTTCGGCGCGCGGCGTCGCCGCGGCGAGCCCGCGGTAATTGGCGCAAAGAGCCGCAAGGTCGATTTCAAGGAGAGGGTTCTGGACGCGCATCGGTTCCGGTCGCGGGAAACGGGCGCAGCTTTAGGGGCATTTGCCGGCGTCGGCAAAGGCCGGGTTCGGCTTCCGTCAGATCAGATCGTCGCCGGCGTCCAGCAGGCAGCTCCAGATTTCGTTCGCCTCCGATGTCTCGGACGTTGCAAGCGCCTCTTCGCCGCTGACGACATCCCATCCATCGCTCGCAATCCAGCCAATACCGAGGAGGATCGTCATGGCCGCCATCTGCGGCAGCAGTCTCGTTGCGTACTTACGGGCAATTGGCCATTGAAGGTCCTGCAGCGTCGCCTCCAAGGACAGAGGAACGGACGGAAGCGGCGCCAGCATCCGCAGGCCGTCGCGATTTCGGATATCGGCCATGACGCGCGCTTCGATGGCGGGATTGTCGGCCAGAAACGCCTTCACCGCGGCGCGCCGCGCCGGCGTGATCTGGTTGTCGATAAATGCATTGAGATCGTCGTCCGAAACGCTTTCAACTTTATTCCTCATTGTGTCCTCCAACCACGCGCAAGCCTCCGGTTCCGTCGGCAAGTTTTCGCTCGCGAACCGGCGCCGCCTCGATTTCACGCAGGGACGCCCGCGCCCGGCTCAGCCGCGACATCACGGTGCCAAGCGGAATTGCGAGCACGGCGCTCACCTCCCGGTAGGTCATCCCTTCAATGCCGACCAGATGAAGCACTTCCCGCAGATCTTCCGGCAGACTTTCAAACGCCTTCAGCAATGCGCCAAGCCGCAGCGTCTCCTCCTGACCGGGCCGGAGGTGACCGACCGCATCGTCGGCAATCGATCGCAGCCGCTGTCGTTGCATGTGCTGCCGGCGCCGCCCGCTGATGAATTGATTATGCAGGATCGAAAACAGCCACGGGCGCAGCTTGCGGCCGGACCGGAAGTTTCCTTGCGCCTCGCAAGCGAGAACAATCGCATCCTGAACAAGGTCCTCCGCCGCGCTCTGGTCGCGCGTCAGGAAGAGGGCGTAACGCAGCATCGGCGCAAGTTCGGCGACCAGTCCCGCCCCAAACAAGTTCTTTGACATCGATTTGATCAATGATCCCCCGGGCTGAAACACCGCCTCCGGCAAAATCGGCTGACGCAAAGCCATGCCCATGCGGTCCATCCTACTTAACCACAGGTTTCGTTAGATTGACCAACTCTTTTGCTTGCGCCGTCAGTCCGCTCGCCAGGCGCGCCTCGATGAGGCTTAGCTGGTCGGCGGAGAGATAGTCGACAAAGCCGCCGGCCTTGCCGCGCCGCATCCGCCGCGCGTCGCTGTCAGTCCGATCGTAATCGTGGTCGGGAATCCCGTTGCGCACCTCGTCGCGCTGCATCGCCTCGAAGCGCGAAGCATCAATGGCTTGCGCGAGGGCGGCCTCATCGACCTTGCCGCCAAGAAATTTCAGAATCTTCGCCGTCACGCCAGCCGTGTCCTTGGCAAGCTGCTCGTAACTGACCACGATATGCCGGTGGCGCTGCAAATCGGTCGCCCAGCTGTTCAGATATGCGACAAGAGCGGCGATCCCCTGCGCGGACTCCAGAAACGCCGTCATGTCGCCGTCAAACCGGTGCTTGTGACGCGTCTCGTGAAAAAATCCGGACACCAGCACGTCACGGGGTTCACGGACGAGGAAAATCACCGCCTTGTTCAGAAAGAGGCTCCGCCGGTAGGGAAGATGGCTGACCAGGATCAGCGGAATTTTTCCGGCGAACCTGAAGCCGGGAAATCCCCGCGACGCGTCGGTGGAATAATTCGGCAGGATGCTGAAAGTCGAATGGAGATCGACCTCAATACCGAGATCCATGGCTTGCGCGAAATACTTTGACAGGATGAAGCGCAGCCATGTGCGCCCCGATTTGGGGTAGGAAACAAGGAAAGCGTCAGCCTCTTTCGCCGCGGCCGCTAGCGCCACTCGGCTGAGACCCGCGCGCCAAACTTGCCGCAGGGGCTTTTGCGCTTTTTTTAGCGTCACGACCGCAGACTCGGCGAGGGATATTTTGATCACCCCAATATACGCCGGATCGATGCTGTTTATTCCGGGCTGCGAGAAATATTTCCGACCTTTGGGACCGAACAGGCGAATCCGAGACGGTCAGGACACGCAATAGGCGATTGAGATGCAGTTGACAGGACTTGACAGCCACCCATATTGTATGATATTGCTGGCAATATGAAAACGACCATTGATATCCCCGACCATCTCCTCGCCGAAGCCCAGGAAGTTGCGCGCCGGGAGGGCACGACCCTGAAAGCGCTGACCCAGGAGGGGCTCAGAAAAGTAATCGCCGAGAAGAAGGCGCGCACGCCCTTCAAGCTGGAGGACAAGTCAGTCAGCGGAAACGGGCTCCACCCTGAAATGGAAGGCGCCAGCTGGGAACGTATCCGCGACCTCATCTACGAGGGTCACGGAGCTTGATCGCGCTTGACACGAACCTCCTCGTTTATGCGCATCGCCGGGATTCGCAATGGCATGCGGCTGCCTTGCGATTGATGCTGGAAGTCTCGGAAAGCCGCGCCGAATGGGCGATCCCATGGCCGTGTATTCATGAATTCATTGGAGTTGTGACGCATCCCCGCGTCTTTTCGCCGGCCTCGACGCTGGCGGAGGCGTTTGCCCAGATCGACGCATGGCGGAAATCGCCAGGCCTCGTGCTGATTTCGGAAACGGCCGACCATTGGCCGTTTCTGAAAGAGCTGGCGTCGGCGGCGCGCATTGCCGGCCCCGCCATTCACGACGCGCGCATTGCCGCCATCTGCGAACAGCATGGCGTCATCCGGCTGCTGTCCGCCGACCGGGATTTCTCGCGCTTTCCCGCGTTGAGGGTGAGCAATCCGCTGATATGAGTGAACAGCGGCCGGTTGTATTGCAACGTCAGAATTCGCCGCGCGCGTTCCGCCGGCCGACGGCGCTAACCGCGCTGAAATTCCCCGTAGCGCCGGTCGAGATTGGAGAATTTGGTGAGGTTTTCCTGGAAGGAGAGTTCGACCTTGCCGATCGGGCCGTGCCGCTGTTTGCCGATGATGACTTCCGCGATGCCGCGCGCGGCGTCGCATTTGGCCTGCCATTCCGCAAATTCCGGCGTGTCCGGACGCGGTTCGCTGCGTTTCAGATAATAATCGTCGCGATAGATAAACATCACGACGTCAGCGTCCTGCTCGATCGACCCCGATTCGCGAAGATCGGCGAGCTGCGGGCGCTTGTCGTCGCGCTGCTCGACCTGACGGGAAAGCTGCGCGCAAGCCAGCACCGGAACGTTCAGTTCTTTCGCGAGCGCCTTCAGCCCCATCGAGATTTCGGTGATTTCCTGGACGCGCCCGTCGTTTCTGCGCGTGCCGCTTCCCGACAGGAGCTGCAGATAATCGACGACGAGAAGCCCCAGCCCGTGCTGGCGTTTGAGGCGCCGGGCGCGCGCGGCCAGCTGGCCGATCGTCAGGCCGCCAGTGTCGTCGATGTAAAGCGGCAGCGCTTCCAGCTCGCGCGCGGCGTGGTAGATGCGCTCGAACTGTTCCTGGTCGACTTCGCCGCGACGGATTTCGTTCGAGGGAACGCCGGACGTCTCCGCGATAATCCGCGTCGCGATCTGCTCGGCGGCCATTTCGAGCGAAAAAAGCCCGACAACCGCGCCGCTGATTGTCTTCAGCGAACCGTCCGCCTGCCGCTCGGCTTTGTAGGCTTTCGCCGCATTGAGCGAGATATTCGTCGCCAGCGCGGATTTTCCCATCGAAGGGCGCCCGGCGAGAATGACAAGATCCGACCGGTGCAGACCGCCCAGCGTGTGGTCGAGATCGCGCAATCCGGTTGCGATGCCCGCGAGGCCGCCGCCGCGGCGGACCGCCGCATCGGCGATTTCGACCGCTTCGGCGATTGCGGTCCTGAAACTCTTGAAACCGCCGCCATACTTGCCGGTCTCGGCGAGCGTATAGAGCGCCTGTTCGGCCTCCGCGAGTTGCGCGCCCGGCGCGTCGTCAAGCGACGCGTTTCTGGCGCGCTCGATCAGAACCGAGCCGACTTCCATCAGCCCGCGCCGAACCGACATGTCGAAGACAACGCGCGCATAATCGGGCGCGCCGGCGGTCGACGGGACGTTCGCGGCAAGCTGTTCAAGATAGCGGCGCCCGCCAGCTTCGATGAAACCGGCGGCGGCGGCGAGCGAGGCGTCGATCATCACCGGCGACGCGAGGCGCCCCTGATTGATCAGCGCGCCGCAGGCGCTGAAAATAAGTTGATGAACCGGATCAAAAAAATGCTCGGTCTTCAGGAAGGCAGCGATCCGGTAATAAATCTCGTTGTCAAAGAGAATGGCGCCAAGGACCGCCTGTTCCGATTCAAGACTGAACGGCACGCGATCGACTGGCGCGTTCTCTTTCGATTCTGGTTTGAGTGCGCCGTCCGCCATGCGCGACCATCAAGCATAAAAAGCGTCGACGGTCGACGAAGCGTTTTCCTTTTTCATTCCACACATTCCGGCGCAAGGAAGACGGTTCCTTTCTTCTCCCTCTCCCCCGTCTTCGGGGGAGAGGGCAGGGTGAGGGGGCGGTGCGTCCGGTTCACTGTTGGCGCCTGTCGCGCCGCCCCCTCATCCAGCTTCGTCAACCTGAAAGTCCGGGCGACTCTAATGCAGCAAATTCCGGCGTTGTCATTCCGGGGCCGCCTCTTGGCGGATCCCGGAATCCATCGCGCAACACGGGATTCGTTGACCGGTGGACCCCGGGTTCCGCGTGAAGACACGCGGCCCCAGGGTGACGCCGTTTTTTTGCTTGTGTATGCGAGAATACTTTTCGGCGCGCCACCTTCTCCCTCGAAGACGGGGGAGAAGGAAGAAACTATTCGGTCGGCGTCGCGGCCGGCTCTGCGTTCTCGTCGAAGAATTCCGCGGCTTCGCCCTCGGGCGCCGGCTGGTCTTCGGTTCGCAGCAAGACGTTCTCGCCGCGCGCCTGGCGTTCGGCTTCATCCTGCGAGCGGGCGATGTTGATGTCGATCGTCGCGGTGACTTCCGGATGCAGCATCACGCGCACTTTCGAGATGCCGAGAGACTTCAGCGGCTTGTCGAGGCGAACTTGCGCCCGATCGACCTTGACGCCGTCGGTCGCCGCAGCGTCGGCGATATCGCGCGTTGTGACCGAGCCGTACAAAAGACCGGCCTCGGACGCTTGGCGGATGACGATGAAGGAGCGCCCGTCGAGCTTCTTTGCCGCGGCTTCCGCTTCCTTGCGGCGCTCCAGGTTACGCACTTCAAGATCGGCGCGCTGCGTTTCGAAAACCTTCCTGTTGTCGTCGTTCGCGCGCAGCGCTTTTTTGCGGGGCAGCAGGAAATTGCGCGCGAACCCCGCGCGCACTTTCACAACGTCGCCCATCTGGCCGAGTTTTTCGACCCGTTCGAGGAGGATGACTTCCATCTCGTCTACTCCGACGCGTAGGGAAGCAGCGACAGGAAGCGCGCGCGCTTTATCGCGCGGGCAAGTTCACGCTGCTTCTTTGAGGAAACCGCCGAAATCCGCGACGGCACGATCTTGCCGCGCTCGGACACGAAACGCTGCAGGAGCTTTGGATCCTTGTAATCGATCTTCGGCGCTCCCTCGCCGGAAAACGGGCAGGTCTTGCGGCGGCGCATGAATGGTTTTGCCATTGTCTGTTTTCCTCTCAGAACCGTCGGCCGCGATCGCCGAAATCGCGATCGCCCCGGTCGCCGCGATCTCCGCCGCGATCTCCCCGGTCGCCGCGATCCGGACGATCTCCCCGGTCGCCGCGCCCGCCGTCACGATCGCGCCCATCCCGGTCACGTCCGTCCCGGTCACGTCCGTCCCTGTCGCGCCGCGACAGAACCGGCGACGGCGTTTCGTCGTGCGCTTCGACGCGAATGGTCAGGCTGCGCAGAATGTCTTCGTTGATTTTTTCCTGCCGCTCGAGTTCGTGCACGACCGCGGCCGGCGCCTCGATATTGAACAGGCTGTAATGGCCTTTGCGGTTTTTCTTGATCTTGTACTGGAGGCTTCGAAGGCCCCAATATTCCGACTTGGCGATCTTGCCGCCGTTCTCGGTAATGACTTTCTGCAAGGTCTCGGTCAGACCCTCGACCTGCGCCGGGGAAATATCCTGGCGCGCAATAAAGATATGCTCGTAAAGAGGCATCAAGCCAGCTCCCTGTTGGCGATGGAGGCGAAATGGCGCGGCTGGATGCGCCTCGTCGCCTTTGGCCCGGCGCCTCACGGGACAATCCCGCAAACCGGCCCGTTTCGGGACCGGCGGCTCCGGCCATCGCTCGGAAGCGGCGGGAAGTAGCCCATGCAAGGAGCAGGCGCAAGGGCATGGCTTGCGGATCCGGCTTCTATCGCTGGGTCGCGAACAGGTCTATTGACGCGCCCCGTGCTGAACCTCGTACCGGTCTTCAGGGTCCTCGGCGGCCTTCTCATCGCGTTTGCGATCGTCATGACCTTTCCGTTGGCCGTGGACTTCACGCCATTGACGAAGCCCGGCTCCTATTTCGTGCTGTCGGCTCTCGCGACCGCGTTTGTCGGCCTTGCGATGCTGGCGCTCAGCCCGTCGCGAGGCGGCTTTGACCTGTCGCGCCGCGAGGGGTTCCTCGTCACCGCCTCGTCCTGGATCATTCTGCCGATGTTCGGGGCGCTCCCTTTCATCGGATTCGGCCTCAGCTTTTCGGAAGCCTACTTCGAGGCGGCTTCGGGTCTGACGACGACCGGCGCGACGGTGATCAGCGGTCTCGACACCGCGCCGGCGAGCATCCTGTTGTGGCGGTCGCTGCTGCAGTGGATCGGCGGCGTCGGCATCATTGTCGTCGGCATCATCATGATGCCGTTCCTCCGCATCGCCGGCATGCAGCTTTTTCATACGGAGAGTTCCGACACCTCGGAAAAGATTGTCGCCAAGGCGTTTAACCTCGCGATCTGGATTGCCGGCATCTATCTGGCCCTGACGGCGTTGTCCGCCGCGGTCTATCGCCTGCTCGGCATGTCCTGGTTCGACGCCATCAATCACGCAATGACGTCGCTCTCGACGGGCGGTTTTTCAACGCGCGACCAATCGTTCGGCTATTTCCGCAGCGACGCCATCCTGTGGGCGGGCTTTGTGTTCATGGGTCTTGGCGCGCTTCCGTTTGTTGCTTTCATCCGCTTGACCCGAGGCAATTTTCGCCAGTTCGCCGCGGACATCCAGATGCGCGCCTTCTTGATGTTCATCGCGCTCGCTTCGCTCCTGATTGCGGTCACCCTTGCAATCCGCGGTGACGTTCCGTTCGGCGTCGCGCTGACGCACAGCGCTTTCAACGTGATGTCGATCGTCACCACGACCGGCTATGTCAGCACGGATTACCAGACTTGGGGTTCCTTCGCCTTCGGCGCCTTCTTTGTCCTGACGTTCGTCGGCGGCTGCTCGGGATCGACGGCGGGCGGAATCAAGATCTATCGTTTCCAGATTATCGCGCGGCTGGCTGGCGCGCATCTTTCGCGCATGATTTCGCCAAGCCGGGTCCACGTCACGCTTTACAATGACCGCCGGGTCGAGGACGACGTGGCGTTCGCGATCGTCGCCTTTCTTGCGGTCATGCTGTTTTCGCTGGTTGTCTCGACGTTCCTTCTCGCCTGGTTCGGCGTCGATCTGCTGACAGCGCTGACGGCGTCGGCGAGCGCGATCGCGAATGTCGGCCCGGGGCTTGGCGAGATCATCGGCCCCTCCGGGAATTTCGAGGCGCTGCCCGAGGCCGCCGACTGGATTTTATCGGCGATGATGATCCTCGGCCGATTGGAGTTTTTCACGATCCTCGTGCTCTTTTCACCTGCGTTCTGGCGCCGATGATTGTGCTGATTTGCCACCAATTATCGGCTGCGGTAGTGAACGCAACATCGGTTTCAGGAGCGGCCTGATGGCGCGATGCTTTGTATTTCCGGGGCAGGGCAGCCAGACGGTCGGCATGGGCCGGGCGCTCGCCGAGGCGTTTCCGGCGGCGCGCGAAGTCTTTGGCGAGGTCGACGACGCGATCGGCCGCCGCCTGTCGAAACTGATGTGGGAGGGGCCGGCGGAGGACCTCAACCTCACCGTCAACACACAGCCCGCCTTGATGGCGCATTCCGTCGCCATGTTCCGCGTGCTTGAAAAGGAGGCGGGCGTCGATGTCGGCGACGCGCTGTTTGTGGCCGGCCATTCGCTCGGCGAATATTCGGCGCTCTGCGCCGCGCGGTCGATCACGCTTTCCGACACCGCAAGGCTGCTGCAAATCCGGGGCGAAGCGATGCAGGCCGCCGTGCCGCCCGGACAAGGCGCAATGGCGGCGCTGATCGGCATTGACCTTGATGGCGCCGACAAAGCGATCCTCGAGACAGCGGCGGTTAAAGGCGTCTGCGAGATCGCCAACGACAATGCGCCCGGCCAGGTGGTCGTTTCGGGCGACAAAGCGCGGGTCGAGGCGGTCATCGAGGCCGCGAAAAAGCACGGTGCAAAAATCGCCAAACTCCTCGCGGTGTCGGCGCCGTTTCACTGCTCTATGATGGCGCCGGCGGCGGATCGCATGAAAGACGCGCTCGGCCGGACAACGGTCAGATCGCCATCGACGCCGCTCGTCGCCAATGTCACCGCGCGCGAGGCGACGATCCCCCAAGAAATTCGCGATCTTCTCGTCAGACAGGTGACCGGCCGCGTGCGCTGGACGGAAAGCGTCTCGTTCATGGCCGCGTCGGGCGGCGACAAATTCATCGAAGTCGGCTCGGGGAAAGTACTCGCGGGCCTGATCAAGCGGATCGCGAAAGAGGCGGCGATCATCAGCCTCGGCGAGCCCGCGGATATCGACGCATGGATGAAATTCGAGCCTGGCGGCGGCCGGTGATCTTGCAATTCCGCCGCGATCGGTTAAGTAGTGAAATCACTACTATGGATCCGTCATGAAGACTGTCACTGCGACCGACGCCAATCGCGAATTTTCAAAACTGCTCGATCGCGTGACCGGGGGCGAGTCGATCGGCATCACGAAACGCGGCCGCATGGTGGCGACAATTAATCCGGTAAAGCCCGCCGCGGACCATGCCGAGGCGTTCAAACGCACTCACCTCGCGCTGCTGCGCGCGCAGCCGTGCATCGGCGTTCCGCGAGGGACGCGCGAAGATCTCTATACTGATTGATCGATGCGGGTCGCGCTCGACAGCAATGTCATGATCTATGCCGAGGGATCGACGGACCCGGCGCGGCGCGACCGCGCAATTGAAGTGATCGGGGCGATTGCGGCGATTGATCTTCTGATTCCCGTCCAGGCGGCCGGTGAAACGCTGCGATGGCTTGTCGGCAAAGGCGGACTTTCGGGCGAAGCGGCCGCGCAACGCGCCGCCCTTTGGACGGCTGAATACGCGACGCAAGCGACGGACATCGCTGTCTTCAACGCCGCCCGCCTGCTCGTCTCCAATCACGGATTCCAGGTTTGGGATGCAATCATTCTGGCGGCGTCATCGGAAGGCGGCGCGTCGGTCCTTCTTTCCGAGGATATGCAGGATGGTTTCAATTGGCGGGGCGTGACAATTGCAAATCCGTTTGCAGCCAATCCCTCGCCGGCAATCCTTGACATTTTGGGCGCATAGCGAACGCGGAGACAGACCTATGTTCGATCTTTCAGGAAAATGCGCGCTGGTGACCGGCGCGACCGGCGGCATCGGCGGCGCGGTGGCGCGCGCCCTTCATGCGCAGGGCGCCGCGGTGACGATTTCAGGAACCAAAGCCGAGAAGCTCGAAGCGCTTGCCGGCGACCTCAAGGAACGGGTCTCGATCGCCCCTTGCAACCTCTCGGACCTTGAAGCGGTCGATGCGTTGCCGAAGACCGCCGTCGAACACATGGGATCGCTTCACATTGTGGTCTCGAACGCTGGCGTCACCCGCGACATGCTGATGCTGATGATGAAGCCTGAGATGTGGGACGACGTTATTCGCGTCAACCTCACCGCCTATTTCCGGCTCGCCAAAGCATCGCTCCGGTTCATGACGAAACAGCGCTTTGGACGGATTATCGGCGTCGCCTCCGTCGTCGGCGTCACCGGCAACGCCGGCCAGGCGAACTACGCCGCTTCGAAGGCGGGCATGATCGGCATGACCAAGTCGCTCGCGCAGGAGATCGCCTCGCGCAAAGTCACCGTGAATTGCATCGCGCCGGGCTTCATTGCGACGCCGATGACGGACGCGCTGAACGATGCGCAAAAAACCGCGATTCTGGGCAAGATTCCGGCGGGCGCCATGGGCCGGCCCGAGGATGTCGCGGCGGCGGCGGTCTTTCTCGCCAGTGAGGAAGCAGGCTATATGACCGGCCAGACCCTGCATGTGAACGGGGGAATGGCGATGATCTGACCCAGGCTGGCGGGTGCGTTTGACTTTCGTCAATGGCCGTAGTCCCACTAAGGAAGGATCAGGTTTAGCGCGGTTGGTTGCGCGGCGGATTTCGTCTTAGCCTGTTTGGCGTTGCAACATAGTTCGATTTGCCGTAAGCGCGCCGGGAATTCGCTGCCGCGGCGGTTGTTACAGACGGACTGGCTTAGAGGGCCCGGCTTTGACTAATTTACCCGCGGGCCCAAAGCTGGCGGCGGACGCAACTTCGAGAAGGAGCCTTTCGAATGTCGGATCTTGCTGAACGCGTGAAGAAGATCGTGGTCGAGCACCTTGATGTCGATCCGGCCAAAGTCGAGCCGAAAGCGAGCTTCATCGACGACCTCGGCGCGGACAGTCTCGACATTGTCGAGCTCGTCATGGCGTTCGAGGAAGAATTCGACGTCGAAATCCCGGACGATGCGGCGGAAACGATTCAAACTGTTGGCGATGCAATCAAATTCATTTCGGAACAAAAAGGCTGAGGGACAGTTTCGCGGCTGAACGCCGAACGGCCGCCAGAAACGGCAATCAGGTTCAGCGGTTCGCTGCTTTTGAACAGCGGAGAGTGTCGGCGGCATGAGGCGCGTCGTTGTCACCGGACTCGGCATGGTCTCGCCGCTGGCGTGCGGCGTCGAGGCGACGTGGCGGCGAATTCTGAAGTGCGATTCCGGCGCCGGCCGAATTGAAAAATTCGACACCTCGGATCTTCCTTGCAAGATTGGCGCTGAAGTTCCGCGTTCGAACGGCTATGCTGGCGGCGCCAGTCTCGGCGCCGACGCCTTCAATCCCGACGATTGGGTGTCGCCGAAGGACCAGCGGCGGATCGAGGATTTCATCGTCTTCGGCATCGCCGCCGCGCAAATGGCGGTCGACGATAGCGGCCTCGAATTCAGGACGCCCGAAGAGCAGGAACGATCGGGCGTCCTCATCGGGTCGGGGATCGGCGGCCTTGACGGCATCGCCAAACAGACGCTCGTACTGCATGAGCAGGGGGCCCGCCGCGTCTCGCCCTTCTTTATAACGAGCAGCCTGATCAATCTTGTCTCCGGCCAGGTGTCGATCCGGCATGGTCTCAAGGGCCCCAACCATGCGGTCGTCACCGCCTGCGCGTCCGGCGCCCACGCCATCGGCGACGCGGCAAGGCTGATCGCCCTCGATGATGCGGATGTGATGCTGGCCGGCGGCGCGGAAGCCGCGATCTGCCCGATCGGCTATGCTGGTTTTTGCGCAACCAAAGCGCTGACCACGCATTTCAACGATCATCCGCCGGCGGCGTCGCGGCCTTACGACAAGGACCGCGACGGGTTCCTGATGGGGGAGGGCGCCGGCGTTGTCGTTCTCGAAGAATATGAGCGCGCCAAAGCGCGCGGCGCCAAAAAGTACGCCGAGATTATCGGCTACGGTCTTTCCGGCGACGCCTTTCACATTACGGCGCCGGCCGAGGACGGATCGGGCGGGTACCGCGCCATGGAAATGGCGCTCGGCCGCGCCGGGCTGAAGCCCGCCGACATCGACTATGTGAACGCGCACGGCACCTCGACGCCGCTTGGCGACGAAATTGAACTGAGAGCGGTCGAGCGGCTGTTCGGCGGCGAGGGCGCCGACAAACTTGTCATGTCATCGACAAAATCCTCGATCGGACATCTGCTTGGCGCCGCCGGCGCCGTTGAAGCAATATTCTCGATACTGGCCATTCGCGACGGCATTTGTCCGCCGACCATCAATCTCGACAACCCTTCGGTCGAGACGCGCATCAATCTCGCGGCGAACATGCCGGTGAGAAAGACCGTCAATGTCGCCCTCTCCAATTCATTCGGCTTCGGCGGCACCAATGCCAGTCTGGTCGTCCGCCGCGTTGACGGCTAACATGCCTCTCGGTCAGGGCGTGGAGAGCGGGATGAGGGCGGGGCAACGGGGCGGCGCGGCGAAGGCGTTTCTTTCTTTTGTTGCGGGTCTGTTGCTGCTCGTTATCGTTGTGGCGGGGGCCGGCGGTTATTTCGGTTGGCGCGAGGTAACGAACAAAGGCCCGCTCGCTGAAGATGCGATCGTATTGCTTGTTCCCGGCGCCTCCGTTTCCGCGATGGCTGACCTCCTGGCCGATGCCGGCGCCGTCCGCTATCCGGAGCTCTTTATTGCAACGGTCCGCGCGCGCGGCCAAACGGGTGCGCTGAAAGCCGGGGAATACAAGATTCCCGCTGGCGCAAGCGTTATCGACATCATTGATCTCATCGTCGAAGGCAAAAGCATCCTTCATTATCTGACGGCGCCCGAAGGCCGCACCACGGCGCAGATTCTTCGCATGGTTGCCGTCAACGCAACGCTGCTCGGAGATATTACCGCCGCGCCGGCCGAGGGCGAACTTCTTCCCGAGACCTATGCCTTTACGCGCGGCCGAACGCGCGACGCTCTGATCCGTGACATGATCGGCGCCCAGGACGCCGTGATCGCCGAACTCTGGGAGGATCGTGCGTTGGAGCTACCCTTTGCAACGCCCGAAGAGGCGATCGTCCTCGCGTCGATTGTAGAAAAGGAAACCGGCGTCGCCGCGGAGCGGCCGCTGATCGCTGCTGTATTTGTCAACCGTTTGAAGAAGCGGATGCGGCTGCAATCGGATCCGACCATCATTTACGGGCTGACCCAGGGCGAGCCGCTCGGGCGGGGCCTGCGCGTCAGCGAACTCGAGGGCGCAACGCCCTACAACACTTATGTCATCTTCGGACTGCCGCCGACGCCGATCGCCAATCCGGGACGCGCGGCGATCGAAGCGGTGCTCAAACCCGCCGAAACCGACGCGCTCTACTTCGTGGCGGACGGGACCGGCGGCCATGTCTTCGCCGCTACGCTTGACGAGCACAACGACAATGTCGCGGCGTGGCGACGCATTGAGCGCGAACAGCGCGAAGAAGGCTGAGCGATGACGCTTTCCTCGATGACAGGCTTTGCGAGGATCGACGGGAGTCTTGGCGAATCCCGCTGGACGTGGGAGATCAAGAGCGTCAATGGCCGGGGGCTTGAACCGCGGTTTCGCCTGCCGCCGGGCTTTGATTTTCTCGAACAGGATCTTCGCAAAGCGCTTGCCGAGCGCTTCTCGCGTGGCTCGTTCAGCGCCTTCCTCGCGCTCAAGGGCGCGGCCGTCGAGGGCGGCTTTGTCGTCAATCGCGCCGCGCTTGAAAGCGCGATGAAGCTCGTTGAGGAAATTCGTCTGCGGATTGAATGCGACCATCCGCGTCCGGAGGGAATCCTCGCTCTGCGCGGCGTCATCAACCAGGAATCGGCGCTTGACGACGAAGATGCGCGGACATCGCTTGCCGACACGCTGAAGGAGAGCTTCCGGGCGGCCGCGACCGCGCTCGTTGAAGCGCGAAAGCACGAAGGCGCGGCGCTCGCGGAGCTAATCGACGCGCGCCTTGCCGAAATCGAAAGGCTGACAGCGGCGGCGCGCGCCTCCGCCGAGGCGGCGCCGCAAGCCATTCGCAGCCGTATCGCCGCGCAGCTTGCCGATCTTCTCGCCGGCGCGATCCCCGGCGACCGGATCGCCGAGGAAGCGGCATTGCTCGCGGTGAGGGCCGACATCCGCGAAGAACTCGACCGCCTGTCGGCGCATGTGGCGGCCGGGAGGACTTTGCTGAATGAGGGCGGTCCGATCGGGCGGCGCCTCGATTTTCTGACCCAGGAACTTAACCGGGAAGCAAACACTCTGTGTTCGAAAGCGCAGGATATGACCTTGAAGCGCATCGGCCTTGATCTCAAAACCGCGATCGACCAGATGCGCGAGCAGGTGCAGAACGTTGAGTGAGATGATCGTCGATGCAACCAAGGTAGACCGGCGCGGGCTGATGTTCGTCCTGTCGAGCCCTTCGGGCGCCGGCAAGACGACGCTCGCCGAACGCCTCTTGAAGGGCGATCCAAAGCTCCGACTCTCGATTTCGGCGACAACACGCAAACCGCGTCCCGGCGAAATCGAGGGCAAGGATTATTTTTTCGTGTCCGAAGAACAATTCCTGAGGATGCGGGATCATGGCGACTTTCTCGAATCGGCGAACGTCTTCGGCAATTATTACGCGACGCCGCGCGCAAAGGTTTTTGACCAGTTGAACGCCGGCACGGACGTGCTCTTTGACATCGACTGGCAGGGCGCCCAGCAGCTCGATGCGGTCGCCGGCGGCGATGTCGTCAAGGTTTTCATCCTGCCGCCATCGCGCGACGAGCTCGAACGGCGGCTTCGCGCGCGGAACCAGGACCCCGAACAGATCGTGCGCACCCGCATGGCCAAAGCGGACGCCGAGATGTCGCATTGGGCCGAATACGATTATGTCATCGTCAACTACGATCTCGATGAGTCGGAGACGATGTTGCGCGGCATTCTTCTCGCCGAACGCCTGCGCCGGCGCCGCCAGACCGGCCTTGCCGCAATCGTCAAAACGATGATCCGGTCCGACCAGATCGGCGAAAAGCGGCCGCGCGCTGATTGACCCGAGCTGTTACCGCAGTGGCAGCGCGAGCAGCGCGGACAACTCGTCGATCGCGGGCGCAACGTCGCCGAAGGGAACCTTGATCGTCGCCATTCCCATGTCGCGGGCGGGCTTCAGATTGATCCCAAGATCGTCAAGAAAAACGCATGCCGAAGCCGTGACCCCAAGCGCATCGACCATCATTTCATAGATGCGCGGCTCGGGCTTTCTCGCCCCGAATTTCGACGATTCGATAACGCAATTGAAACGCGCGAAAATGGCATCGACTTCGCCGCGCCGCGAGGCGTCGGCAATCATATCCTTTGAATCGATCTTCGGCAGATTATTCGTAATGCAGCCGGTCTTCAGGCCGGCGGCTTTGATGCGCGCATGCGCCTCGATCATCTCCGGGCGGAACGAGAGGCCGAGCAGTGACACAAGAGTCCGGCCAGCGATTTCAAAACCCGCCGCGCGCGACTCTTCCGCAAACAGGCGGTCGAATTCCTCAATGGCGATTTCCGCGCGCTCGTAGCGCGCCCAGGCGTTGGTGTGATGATTGAGCTTGATGACGCCGCCGATAAAGCGTTGGGGAAGCCTGTGCTTTCGCTCAAAGCCGGCGAAATTCTCGATTGGCGAAGTCGTGAAAACGCCGCCGAAATCGAAAATCACCGCTTCGAAGCGGCGCCCTGTCATCGCGCTCGCGGCGTCATGCCGAATCGCCTGGCGACCATCGCGTCAACCATGCGCTTCGGAAGCATTCGCGGAAGCGTCCACATCGCGAATCTGTTTTTCAGGATTGCGTACCGCGTCTTCGGCTTCGCCGCCGTCAGGATATCAAGGATCAGTTTGCCGACGTCTTCCGCTTCAAGCCCCGCATCGCCGAACTCTTTCATCATCGTCTTCATGCGGGTAAGTTCGCCATGGTACTCGGTCTTTGAATAACGATCGACGTCGAGGTCGTCCGCTTTGCCCCAGATGGGCGTCCGGATCGCGCCGGGGCCGACAACGACGACATCAATGCCATGCACGATCAGTTCGCGACGCAAGCTCTCCGACATCGCTTCGAGCGCGTGCTTCGACATCGCATAGGGCGACAGGAAAGGCAGGGCGTTCTTGCCGGCGACCGAACTGATATTGACGATGCGGCCGGGCGCGCCCTTCAACGCATGATCGGCGCCGAGCGACGGCAGAAACGCTTGCGTCACGCGGATCGGGCCGTAGACATTGATGTCCATCTGGCGCTTCAGTTCATCGATCGCGAGATAGCCGACAGGCCCCGCGACGGCGACGCCCGCGTTGTTGACGAGCGCGCCGAGCGTCCGGCCCTCAAGCGCCGCGCGTACTTTGTCCGCTTCGCGTCTGATCGCGGCATCGTCCGTCACGTCGAAGAGCAGCGGCGCAAATTGCGGTCCGAGCGCCGTCAAAGCGTCCGCGGCGTCGGTATCCCTCCGCACACTGCCGAAAACCCGCCAGCCGGCGCCGATCAGCGTCTTGGCGATGGCGCGGCCGATGCCGGTCGATACCCCCGTGACGACAGCGGTCTTCTGCGTTTCGGTCACGTCGTCACCCAGGCGAGCGCTTCATCCTTCATATATTGGCCGGTTGGCGTGAAGGCGCGCGGGTTGTCGAAGACGCCGATCAGGAAGTGGATTTCGTCCGGCCATTTCTCGCCCTGATACGACAGCGGCGTGCCGCACGATTTGCAGAAACCGCGCTTTACGCCCATCGAACTTGCGTAAAAGATTGGCGCGTCGCCGCTCCATGCGACGGGGCCGCGTTCAAATCCGACCCACGTCGAAAAGGCGCCGCCGGTCGTCTTCCGGCAGGAATGACAGTGGCAGCGCGAAACGAATTTCGGCTCGGCGCTCGCCCTGAACCGGACGCGTCCGCAATGGCAACCGCCTTCGTATAAGGTCATAGGCCGAGCGCCTTCGCCTGCTCGCCGTTCTTGCGCATCATCGCCTGATGCGCCGGGCGGGCGGCGATGCGGTCGACATACTCCTTGACGCGCCCTTCCTTTGGAATGGCGCCGAACATCGTGGCAAAGTGGAGGGTCGATCCCATGACGACATCCGCGGCGGAGAATTTGTCGCCGAGGATCCAGGGGCTCGCCGACAGCGCCTGATCGATCGACGCCATCACCCGCTCGTAATCGCCATGTCCTGCGGCCGTCGTGTTCTCCCGCGCCACTTTGCCGAGACGGTCGAGCATCATCGGCTCGATGCAGGACGGGGCGAAAAACAGCCAGCGAAAATAGGCGCCGCGTTGTGGAGCGTCCGTCGCCGGCGCAAGACCCGCCGCCGGGAAGGCGTCGGCGAGATAGGCGCAGATCGCCGCGGCTTCAGTGATCGTCACGCCCTTGTGCTGAAGCGTCGGAAGCTTTCCCATCGGATTCATTTTCAGATAGTGCGGCGTCCGCCCTTCGCCCTTGCGCAGATTGATCAGCTTGACGTCACAAACGTCGCCGAGCTCCTCGTTCATCCACAAGGTCGTGCCCCCACGGGTCTGCGGCATATGATAGAGGATCGGTTTGTCGGCCATGCTGGTTCTCCCTGATCTTATTCAATCGCGCCGCGCGTCGCCTCGTAAAAAGAGATCGCCGCGGCGTTCGATACGTTGAGGCTGTCCATAACGGGATCGACCGGGATCCGGAACAGTCCGTCGCAGGTCGCGGCGACGAGCTGGCGGAGCCCCGCGCCTTCAGCGCCGAGGACAATGGCGACTGGCCTCTCCTTCGGAAGCGCCGTGATCGGCGCTGCGCCTTCGCCGGCAAGTCCCGCGCAGAAATAGCCAAGGTCCTTCAGCGCTTCCAGCGCGCGTGAAATGTTGACAGCCTTGACGCAAGGGAGGGTTTCAACGGCGCCGGCCGCGGCTTTCGCGAGCGCGCCCGAGAGCGGCGGCGTCCTGCGTTCCTGGACGATTGCGGCGCGCGCGCCGAAGGCGGCGGCCGACCGGAAGATCGCGCCGATATTCTGGGGATCGGTGATCTGGTCGAGGACGACAACCGGCCGCCGCCCGCCGTCCGGCGCGCACACGTCTTTAAGGCGCGCACGCTCAAGATCGGACGTTTCGATCGCAAGACCCTGATGCACGGCGCCCGCATGGAGGAGACGGTCGATCGCATCGGGTCTTGCCTCTTCGAGCAGCGCAAGCCGATCGGGATTGAGCCCAAACTCGCGCAGCCAGTCGCCGGCGTTCTTGGTGGCGAAGCCCCGCTTGACCGTGCGCTGCGGGTTGGCAAGCGCCGCGGCAACGGCATGCCGGCCATAAAGCCAGAGCAGCGAGCGATCCTCCGCGCGCGGACGCGGATCGCCCGATCCGGAAGACGAGCGATCGGGCCTGATTTTATGCTTGCCCTGAGGCTTCATGACGCCCCTATACCGAGAAATTCCGCGCGACGATATGATGCGTTCCGGCGCCATGTTCCACGGTTGCGCGCCCGTGCCGCCTTGGTTATAGACGCCGGTCTCCGGCGAGACGGCATTAAACCCGCGCAGCCCGCCAGCGCGTCCCAAGCGTCCGCCTCAAGGCCCCTGTGGAGGGGTGGGAGAGTGGCTAAATCCAGCAGACTGTAAATCTGCCCGCTTCGGCGTACGGTGGTTCGAATCCACCCCCCTCCACCAGCCTTCGCACGTAAAGCTCGCGCTTCCCTTTCTTCGTTCAATTCGATAGGGCCGCAGGGCGCCGGCAATGCGGCGCGAAGGCGAGATCCTTATGGATTATCTCGAAAGAGCGGGACTGAAAGTTGATCGCCCGCTGGTCGATTTCGTCGAGGGGCAGTGTCTCGGCGGCGCAGGATTGAACAGTGACGATTTCTGGACCGGGCTGGCGCGTATTTTCAGCGCGTTTACGCCGGAGAACCGGGCGCTCCTCGCCAAGCGTGACGCGCTTCAGTCGAAAATCGACGACTGGCATGACCGCCATCGCGGACGCGAATTCGATCAGGGCGCCTATATCGGCTTTCTGCGGGAGATTGGATACCTTGTTCCCGAGCCGTCGCCCTTCCGAATACGAACGAAAAATGTCGATGCTGAGATTGCGGCGATGGCGGGGCCGCAGCTTGTCGTGCCGGCCCGCAATGCGCGGTTTGTCCTCAACGCCGCCAATGCGCGCTGGGGCAGTCTCTATGACGCACTTTACGGGACGGATGCGCTGCCGGGCGGCGCGGCGGCCGGCGGCTATGACAGGGTGCGCGGTGATCAAGTCATCGCATGGACGAACGCCTTCCTTGACGAGATTGTTCCGCTTCGAACCGGCAGCCACGCTGATGTGAGTGTCTATGCCATTGAGGGCGGCGCGTTGGCGCCGCGTCTGTTGAGACCTGACCAGTTCGCCGGCTATCGGGGTTCGTCAACGGCGCCCTCCGCCGTCCTGTTCAGAAACAACGGACTTCACATCGAACTTACGATCGATCGCAATCATCCGATCGGTCGCGGCCATCGCGCCGGCGTCGCCGACGTTTTGATGGAATCGGCATTGACGACGATCGTCGATCTGGAGGATTCAATCGCCGCCGTCGACGCTGACGACAAGGTCGAGGCCTATGTGAACTGGCTCGGCCTGATGAAGGGTTCGCTCGAAGCAAGCTTCACCAAAGGCGGCCGAGAGCACCGGCGCATGCTCGAAGGCGATCGCACCCATCTGGGGCCGGACGGATCACCCATGACTTTGCCGGGCCGCAGCGTCTTGCTCGTTCGCAATGTCGGGCATCTGATGACGACGCCCGCGGTAAAACTCGCGGACGGCGCCGATGCGTTCGAGGGCATTCTCGATTGCGTTATGACGAGCCTCATCGGCGGCGTCGATCTGCGCCGCGCCGGCAGGTTTGCGAACAGCCGCGCGGGCTCGATCTATATCGTCAAGCCGAAAATGCATGGGCCCGAGGAGGCGGCGTTTACGGATAGCTTGTTCGCCGCCACCGAAACGTTTCTGGGTTATGCGCCGCATACGCTGAAAGTCGGCGTGATGGACGAAGAACGCCGGACGTCCGCCAATCTCGCCGCGTGTATAAATGCCGTCGCCGATCGCATCGTCTTCATCAATACCGGCTTTCTCGATCGGACCGGCGATGAAATTCACACCTCCATGCGCGCCGGGGCCATGATCAGGAAAGGCGACATCAAGAATTCAGCGTGGATCAAGGCCTATGAAGAACGCAACGTACAGATTGGACTGGCCTGCGGTCTTTCGGGGCGCGCGCAGATCGGCAAGGGGATGTGGGCGGCGCCCGACCGCATGGCCGACATGCTCGAACAGAAAATAGGCCATCCGAAGAGCGGCGCCAACACCGCGTGGGTTCCAAGCCCGACGGCGGCGACCTTGCATGCCGTCCACTATCACCGCGTCGATGTGTTCGCGCGCCAAAAAGAACTGACCGCGGCGACGACGCCCGCAATCGGACAATTGCTGACGATCCCCCTCGCCGGCGGACGGAATTTCAGCGCCGACGAAGTCGGGAATGAACTTGAAAATAACATTCAGGGAATTCTCGGCTACGTCGTGCGCTGGATCGACCAGGGCGTCGGCTGTTCCAAGGTGCCTGACATCAACGACATCGGCCTGATGGAAGACCGCGCAACGTTAAGGATTTCGTCGCAGCACCTCGCAAACTGGCTCGCCCATGGGGTCTGTTCGCGCGAATCCGTCGACCGCGTTTTCCTCAAAATGGCGGCAAAGGTCGATGCCCAGAACGCGGGCGATCCCGCCTATCGGCCGCTGGCCGCTGACCCGGAAAATAATATCGCCTTTCAGGCGGCCAAAGCGCTGGTGATGGAAGGGGAGACGTCGCCGAACGGCTATACCGAGCCGCTACTGCATGCTTACAGACGCAAGATAAAACGCAATTCGGGCGGCTTGACATGATCGCCGGCCTCTCGCGATGAGCCTCTTGGCGCTTGCCTTCTTTGTGACCGCGCTTCTCTACGCGATGGCGGGGTTTGGCGGCGGTTCGACCTACAACGCGCTACTCGTCCTTCATGGGACGGATTACGAGATCCTTCCCGCGATCGCGCTCGTCTGCAACATCATTGTCGTCAGCGCCGGCGTCACCCAATTTCTGCGCGCCGGGCGTTTCCGCCTGAAGGACGCGGCGCCGCTGTGCCTTCTGTCGGCCCCGGCGGCGTGGCTCGGCGGACGCCTCCCGATTCCCGAAACGCTGTTCATCGCCTTGCTTGGCGTGACGCTGCTGGCGGCCGGGGTGTTCATGTTCGTCGATGCGCGTGAACCGAAGACGCGCGAGCCGGGCGCGCGCCGCCTTCTGCTGCCGATGACGATCGGCGGCGGCATCGGGTTCCTCTCGGGCCTTGTCGGCATCGGCGGCGGAATTTTCTTGGCGCCGTTTCTCCATTGGATCAGATGGGGGAGGGCGCACGAAATCGCCGGCGCCGCGAGTCTCTTCATTCTCGTAAATTCGCTCGCGGGCCTTGCCGGACAGATGATGAAGCTTGGCGACCTGCAAAAACTTGCGTCGCTTTCTGTCTATTGGCCGTTGCCCGCTAGCGTCCTGGCAGGCGGGATTATTGGCGGATTTCTCGGAGCAAGGCGTCTGCCCGCTGGCGCGATCAAGAAGTTGACCGGAGTTCTGATTTTGATCGTCGCCGTGCGGTTACTATGGCGAACGGCCAACACATGATCGGGGCTGCGCGCCGGCGATTGCCAAAGTCTTCACACCGCCTATGGTCCGCAAAGAAGCCGATACAAGGAAACAGATGCCCGGCGCGCTTCAAGGAATTCGGATCATCGAAATCGCCGGCATCGGCCCCGGTCCGTTCTGCGGCATGATGCTCGCCGATCATGGCGCCGAGGTGATCCGCATCGATCGCATCGGCGGCGACGCGCTGAGCAGTAACCCGCTGTCGCGATCGAGGACGTCAATAGCCCTAGACATCAGGAAGCCGGCGGGCGCCGCGATCGTCCGCGATCTCGCGCGAACGGCTGATGGCCTCATCGAAGGAAACCGGCCCGGCGTGATGGAGCGGCTCGGACTTGGTCCGGATGTGCTGCTCGCGGATAATCCACCACTGGTCTTTGGACGGATGACCGGCTGGGGGCAGACCGGGCCGCTCGCGCAAGTAGCGGGGCACGACATAAACTATATTTCGGTCTCAGGCGCCCTGCACGGCTGCGGCGCGGAGGACGGACCGCCGGCGCCGCCCGTCAATTATCTTGGCGATTTCGGCGGCGGCGGCATGCTGCTCGCCTTCGGCATGGTAAGCGCGCTTCTCGCGGTCAAAAACGGCGCGGCGGGCCAGGTTGTCGATTGCGCCATGACCGACGGCTCGGCGCTGCTGACGACCATGGTCTGGGGTTTTCTGGCCGGCGGCGCCTGGCGCGACGAACGCGGCGTCAATCTCATCGACACCGGCGCGCATTTCTACAATGTCTATGAGACAAAAGACGGGCAGTGGGTGTCGATCGGTTCGATCGAACCGCAATTCTACGCGCTGCTCCGCGAAAAGCTCGGGCTTTCGGAAGACAAACGCTTTGACGCGCAGCTCGATCCCGCCGGCTGGCGCGATCTGAAACGGGAACTCACGAAAATTTTCAGAACAAGGACGCGCGAAGAATGGTGCGCGCTCCTCGAAGGAAGCGACGCCTGCTTCGCGCCGGTTCTGAATTTCGGGCAGGCGGCCGCGCACCCGCACAATGTCGCGCGTGAAACTTTTGTCGATGTCGCCGGCGTCAAGCAGCCGGCGCCCGCTCCGCGCTTTTCCGCGACAGGCGCGACCTGGCCAAGGCCCCCGCGACCGCCCGGGGCGGATGCGGGTGAATTGCTCAGATCCATCGGCCGCGATGAACACAAAATTGACCGCCTGCGGGCAGAGGGCGTTATCGGTTAGCGTCGGCGCCGCGAATTATGGCAATCAAATCCCCCAAACATGAGGTTCTGGTCGCCGATATCGGCGGCAGCAACGCACGCTTTGCGATGGCGACGATTGGCGAACAAAGCGTCACGGTCGGCGAGATGAATTCTTTTCGCGTCAGCGAGCATAAATCGGTCGCCGACGCCGCCAATGCCTTTCTTCAAATCGAGCAGTCGGCGCCAAAAATTGCGTGTTTTGCGGTCGCGGCGCACGTGATCGGAAAAATCGTCGAATTCACCAATTCGCCATGGACGTTTGATACGCCGATGCTGCGGAAACAGCTGAACCTGACGCGGCTGCTGATCATCAACGATTTCGAGGCGCTCGCTGCAAGCGTCCGCCATCTGTCGCGATCCGATCTGGTCGAGGTCAAACCGGGAAAGGGCGACAAGAACGCGCCGGTTCTGGTGATGGGCCCCGGTACGGGGCTGGGGCAGGCGTTGATCGTTCCGGACGGCGACCACGAAAGGATTATTGCGACACAAGGCGGCCACGTCGGATTCGCGCCGCGGGGCGCGGAAGAAATTGAAGTGTTGCGCGTTCTCTCCCGTGACTTTGATCGCGTATCGATCGAGCGCCTGCTTTCGGGCGGCGGACTTGTCAATCTGCACCGAGCGCTTTGCATGATCGCAGGCGCGCCGCAAGCGTCGCGGCCGGCCGGCGAAATCGCCAGCGCGGCACTCAACAAGGAATGTCCGCATGCGGTAAAAACCGTGGAGATGTTCTGCGCAATCCTAGGCTCGGCCGTGGGCGACGCGGTCCTGGCAACCGGCGCACGCGGCGGCGTTGTGCTCGGCGGTGGGATATTGACAAAGATCGAAACTATCTTTCGAGCCAGCAAATTCCTCGACCGCGTTCTCGACAAGGGCCGGATGCGTGCCTACGTGGATGTCCCGATCGATCTCATCGTGCGCGACGGCGCGGCGCTCGTCGGCGCGGCGGCGCGGTTGAGGGAAAGAGCTTAAAGCGCTGGCGGGCCACGACCGATGAAGATGATCACTACGAATACGCCACACCACTATGATCGAGTTCGTCATGTCGCGTCTGCCGACCCCAGAAGTGGACATTGTGAAACACGCTTGTGACACCTTCCAACCCTCGGAAACGCTCAGGTTGGACACGGGTGTCAAAACCGACCGGTTTTGACACCCACGTGGCACTAGGGTCTAGACCCAAATCTTTGCTTGTCGGTTCGGGCGAACGTTGATTCAAACTCCCAACCACGGGAGCGCGAACGATGCGATTTGACCTGACCGATCAAGAATGGGCTGCGATTGAACCTCATTTGCCGCCGACCCG
>JBGTLL010000173.1:0-18245 GCA_041744115.1 Parvularculaceae bacterium
CGGGTCGGCGGCAAATGAGGTTCAATCGCAGCCCATTCTTGATCGGTCAGGTCAAATCGCATCGTTCGCGCTCCCGTGGTTGGGAGTTTGAATCAACGTTCGCCCGAACCGACAAGCAAAGATTTGGGTCTAGACCCTAGAAGCCCTTTTCTGCTAGCGAAGCGAAACTTCACAAGCGCCACTTTTTCGGGCGTGGTCCATCGACAGGATACAAGGCTGCGTCGGGGGGCGTAGTCGTTCATGGAGATTGCAAAAAACTTTCTCGCATTCGGGGGCGATTTGGGTCCGTCGGTCCGGCGCTCATCGCGCGCCGGCGCCGCATTCGTCCTTTTATCCATTGGCATTTTTCTGCTGAGTACGCGTCACGGCATCGGAGTCGCGCCGGATTCCGTCGGCTACATGCAGCTCGGCGTCGTGCGTCATTTCGCGCCGGTTTACACGGCGATGCTGAAGGCGGTCTCGACCTTCGGCGTCGATGTCGTCACAGCGGCAAAATGGCTGGGACTGCTTTTCATTTCGATCAACAGTCTGTTGATCTGGCGGCTGTCGTTGATTGGATCCGGGTCGATCGCGCTGGCGGCAGTTGCGACAGCGTTGATTGTTCTGTCGCCCAACTTCATCGCAATGCATACGCTCGCGATGTCGGAACCGGTCTTTCTGTTTCTGACATTATGCGCCTTGTTTCTTTATCTCAAGGCCTCGCAGACCCATCAACGTCTTTGGTACGCCCTTGCTGGCGCCGTGGTCGGCGTCGCGATGCTCACCCGGTTTGCGTCCGCCTCGGTGATGGCCGGGTTGTGCCTGACCTGCCTTGTGCAGTTCGGAAGGCCGCTCCGCCAGAAACTGATCGACACCTTTGTCATCGGTCTTTCAGGCGTCGCTATTTTCCTGATCTGGATGACGGCCAGCGAATTAATTGCCGGTCAATCCACGGGACGCGAATTCGCCTTCAACGGCAATCCGGACAGCGAATTGTGGGGAACGGCGGTTCACGCGTTATCGACAATGCTCCTTCCTCAACAGGCGCCGTTGTTTATCCGCTTCGCCTTCCTTGTTTTTGTTCTTGGGGCCGCATTATGGCTCGCCGTGTTATTCATTCGCCGCCAGTTTCAGGCCGCCGCCATCCGTACGCAAAGCGCCCATGTGATCGCGACGTTTTCGGGAATCTTCTGCGTTGTCTACGTCGTGTTCATTCTGCTTTCCGTGCAGCTCGAAGCCAATCTTCCAATTAACGGCCGTTATCTTTTGCCGCTGTATATTTTCGGCGTACTGGCGGTGACGGCGATGCTGGCCCAGTTGCGTCGCGACCCAGGCCAAACGGCGCCGGTCCTTGCCGCATTGGGATTGGCGCTTGCAGTGTCGGCGGCGCTGATGCTCGGCGCTCATACCGTCCGAATGACCCTAAATGTACGCGATGCATTTGCAAATGGCATCGGCTACGCAAGCCTGTCCTGGGATCGATCGCCGATCGTGCAAGCGATTGCGCAACTTCCTCCGGGCGCCGCGATCTATACGAATGCGCCCGATGTCGTCGCCTTTGTTACACGCCGCTGCGCCGATTATGTGCCGGTCAAAGTGAACCGGTTCACCAATCGCGAACAGCCCGGCAATACGTTTCAGATGCAGATGGAAGCGATCGACCAGCGGCTGAACAATGATGACGTGTTTGTCGCCTACCTGAGCGAGATCGGCTGGCGCTTCTATCTCGCGGGTGAATCAGAGTTGGCGACCGGCCTGCAGCTTGAAGCGGTTGTCGATACCGATGGGGGCCGGATTTATCGGCGCGCGCCGTCTGCGCGCAAAGCGACTCCTGAAATCCCTGACGCGTCGTTCGAAGAATGGCGGCCGGGATTTGGCGGATGCACCTGCCGCATGATCGAAACGCAACGCTGGCCACAATGTCGCTAAATCGAGGATTTCAACCATGATCGAGAGCCGGGAAGATATCCGCGTACAGCCGCCTGCCCCCGCGACGCAAGCGACCACTGTCCTTGATTATCTGGCTCTTGCCCGCTTCGATCATATGACGAAGCATGTTTTCATCATTCCTGGCTTTGTTCTCGCCTGCGCTTTGCGCCGGGACACGGTCACTTTGGAGATTGCGCCGATCGTCCTTGGAATCATCAGCGCGGTGTTCATCGCATCGGCGAATTACGTCATCAATGAATGGCTCGATCGTGAATTCGACGCTATTCATCCCGTCAAGTCGAAGCGCATCGCCGTCGTCAAATCGCTTTCGGCGAAGTGGGTGTACGCTGAATATGCGACGTTCCTGTTGCTGGGCCTTTGCCTAGCATCGGAAGTCGCCGATCTCTTCTTTCTCACGGCAATCGCTTTTGCGCTTTCCGGCGTCGCCTATAACGTCCGCCCGCTGCGGCTGAAGGACAAGACCTTTGTCGATGTGCTCACGGAGTCGATCAATAATCCCATTCGCCTTACGCTCGGCTGGTCCATGGCCGATCCCGCGACCTTGCCGCCGAGCAGCCTCATCCTCGCCTATTGGATGGGCGGCGCGTTCCTGATGGGAGCAAAGCGGCTTTCCGAATATCGCGATATCGCAGCGGGGCCCGGGGTCGCACTCCTGCATCGGTATCGCCAATCGTTTCTCCACTACACCGAGGAGCGGCTCATCGTTTCGTGCTTCCTCTATGCGATGCTTTCGGCGTTCTCCATCGCAATATTCCTCGTTAAGTACCGCATCGAATACGTATTGGCGCTACCGGCGTTTGCCCTGCTTTTCGCATTTTATCTTGCTCTTTCGCTGCGCAAGGACTCCGTGGCCCAAAAGCCCGAACGTTTGTTTAAAGAGCGGCGGCTGATGGCGATCGTCATCGTGACCGTTGGTTTGCTCGTCGCCCTGACCGTGGTTGACATTCCTGTCCTTGAACACTTCTCGACGCCGCATTTCATCAGCGTCGACGGCGCACTGGATTGATTTGATGGCGCGTGTCCTCGGGCCGATCGATTGGTCCTCGATCGACCTTGTCGTGTTCGATCTCGATGGAACGCTTTACGATCAGGGCCGCCTCCGTCGGCAAATGATGCTGGAGATTTCATGCGCTTGCGTCCGCGCCCGCAGCGTCGATCTGGCCTTGACGCTGCGCCAGTATCGCCGCTGCCGGGAAGATCTCGGCGATCACCCCGTCGAGGATTTTACAACGGTTCAATACACGAAGACGGCGAAGACGCGGCGGCGGCCGATCGCCGAAGTCGAGCGGATTGTTGCTGAATGGATGGAAGCGCGCCCGCTCGCCTTTCTGCCGAAATGTCGCTACCCGGGCGTTCGGCGCCTGTTCCAGTCGTTGCGCGAGGCGCAAATAATCATCGCCGTATTCTCCGATTACCCAGCCACGGCAAAACTTGAGGCGCTTGATCTCGACGCCGATTTTATTGTCGCCGCGAATGACGAGGATGTTCGCCGCCTTAAACCGGACCCGACGGGGCTTCACAAAATCCTCGCGCGGTCCGGGGCGTCGGCAAAGCGCAGCCTGATGATCGGCGACAGACCGGACCGGGACGGGGCAGCCGCCCGGCTTGCAGGCGTTCGCGCGCTGATCCGTTCGCCGCGCGCGATCCCGACTTTTGACACGTTCAAGAGCTACGACGATCCGATTTTCCGCTCCTTGTTCGTGAGGCGCGGGACAGGTTCCGGCTGACACCGAAAAACCGCGCTCGAAGACGCCATTGAACCGCGGGAATAACGCCTGTTTCATGTGAACGCCTGCAGACCCGTCATTGCGCGCCCGAGGATAAGCGCGTGGATGTCGTGCGTGCCTTCATAGGTGTTGACGGTTTCGAGATTCATGGCGTGGCGCATGACGTGGTATTCGTCCGAAATGCCGTTGCCGCCGTGGACATCGCGCGCGACGCGCGCGATGTCGAGCGCCTTGCCGCAATTGTTCCGCTTCATCAGCGAGATCGCTTCGGGAACATGAGCGCCGGCGTCCAGCATCCGCCCAAGCGCTAGCGCGCCTTGCAGGCCGAGGGCGATTTCCGTCTGCATGTCCGCGAGTTTTTTCTGCACGAGCTGCGTTGCGGCGATCGGCTTGCCGAAGACGATGCGGTCGATCGCGTATTGGCGCGCCGCCATCCAGCAGAATTCGGCGGCCCCCATCGCGCCCCAGGATATCCCGTAGCGCGCCTTGTTGAGGCAGGAGAACGGACCTTTGAGGCCCTTCACATCGGGGAGCAAATTCCCGGCCGGCACCACCGCGTCATCGAGCGCGATCTCGCCGGTGATCGAGGCGCGCAAGGAAAGTTTTCCCTCGATCTTCGGCGTCGTGAAGCCCTTGGTTTCGCGCTCGACGATGAAGCCGCGAATCTCGCCCTCTCCTTTTTCATTGGCCAGTTTCGCCCAGACGATCGCGACATCGGCAATCGGTGAATTGGTGATCCACATTTTGGCGCCGTTGAGCCGGTAGCCTCCTGATACTTTCTCCGCGCGCGTGCGCATCGCGCCGGGATCGGAACCGCCGTCAGGTTCGGTGAGGCCGAAACAGCCGACCCATTCGCCGCTTGCGAGTTTAGGCAGATATTTCCTTTTCTGTTCCTCTGTGCCGAACGCTTCGATCGGATACATGACGAGCGACGACTGCACCGACATCGCCGAGCGATAGCCGCTATCGACGCGCTCGACCTCGCGCGCGATGAGGCCGTAGGCGACGTGACTGGCGCCGCCGCCGCCATATTCTTCCGCGACCGTCGCGCCGAGAAGGCCTTGCGCGCCCATCTCGGTCATGATCGCGCGGTCGAAATGCTCGGTCCGGTTCGCCTCGATAATGCGCGGCGCGAGGCGCGTTTCCGCAAACCCTCGCGCGGCGTCGCGGATCATCCGCTCTTCGTCCGAAAGCTGCGATTCGAGGGCGAGCGGGTCTTCCCATTTGAAGGTCATTTTCGCGCCGGCCATGGGGTCACCTGTCGTTTCGGCGAGCCTTAGCGCGGCGGAGGCGAAAGCGTCAAACCGCGTCACGGGCGATCTCCGTGATCGCTGGCGGGCGCCGCGAACTTGCGGAAAAAGCGGGCGTCTTCCCGGAGTTTCGCCGCCTCGCCGAGATGGCCGCCGGCGATCTCCTCCACCGCCTCGGTCAGCAGGGCGAGCGACAGCTCCTCCGAGTAGCGCGCGATCAGTTTCTCGTAGAGTTGGAACCGACGGATCGAAACAACGGCGGCGCGCGGCCTTCCGTGGCGCTCGATGATGACGGGCGACTTGTCGGCGTCCTTCAGCACGCTGAAGAACGCCCTCGCCGCCGTCTTGGTTGAGACTTTACGCACTTGAACCTCCATGAAGCCCGGGATTGACCGGTAAATTGGGGCGCCTTTCGGGCGCCGCGGATTTCTGTTTTTTCCGCCTTTCTCGCGGGTCGCAGCCCGAAAAGGCGCCCTTCTGGCCGATCGAAAGGGGCGCCGAATTAACCATCGTCAGGGGTTCGGCGCGCGAGGACTTTCCGCCCCCGCCTGCGGGAGGGGCGTCCACGAAGCGGACGGACGCGGGCGTTAGGCGCCGCGAACGCTTGCGACAACCCCCCACCGGCTCGCCGCGCGCGCCGCCACCCCCGCTAGCGGGGGTGCAAAGAAGGTTCTGTCCGAACATTTCGCGCATCCTTTCAAATTCCGCGTCGGACACAGTGTAAAGCCATACGCAAGGTGTTGGACGGATTTTTGTTTGCTTTTAACTTCAATGACTTAGACCAATTTCGCCAGAATGGATAAAAGCGGCGGGCAAATTCCCGTCAAAGCGGAAAAATGAGTGCAGTCCGTGTACGGAATATCGTCGCGCCCGGCGCATTGGCGCCTGTGACCGTTGTCGGGACGCGCGAAGAGGCGCACTCCTCGAGCGGCCAAAAGCCAATGCAGCAAATTCCGACGTTATCATGACGGGTAGGAAAACCGCCGTCACCCCGGAGCCGCATTACTTTGCGCGGAACCCGGGGTCCATCTCTCGCCGAATCCCCCCGCGCCGCCCAATGGATTCCGGGTTCCGCCAAGAGGCGGCCCCGGAATGACAGCGTGTTTACGAGAATACATTTCGGCCGTCCACCGGGCAACGCGGCGCGCGTCCCGAAGGATGACCCCGGTTTTTAAACCAGCTCCACCGCCATTGACGTCGCTTCGCCGCCGCCGATGCAAAGGCTGGCGATCCCGCGTTTGCCGCCGGTCGCCTGGAGCGCGTGGATCAAGGTCACGAGGATGCGCGCGCCCGAGGCGCCGGCGGAATGTCGACAATTTCTAAGGCCGGAGAAGACCTGCCTTGACGGCGAGTTCCGTCGCAGCCGTGACCGCGTAATCAAACATCAATCGATTATATATCGACCGTTGCCGGATTTGAACCTTGCGGCGATCAACTAACGAAAAAAGATCGCGAGCGATTCTATGCACGACGCGTGGGTCAACCTCTCGGCCCTTGACTGCGAACTCGCTCAGCACACCGTTGATAAGCTGAATATGACCGCCGCGATGAATGATCGGATCGCGGCCTTTAAGATCGCTTAGCGTCTTGTCCAGCCGGTGCTCGAGGCGCTCCAGAAGAAAGAAGCCATGCGTCATCGGATTCATTTGCGCGGCCGCGCAAGCAAGGCCGAGCTCAAAGGGCATATTAAACCGGGCAGGCGTCCTAACGCTGCTCAGGTCGTGAATTGAGAACCGACATTCGGCGATAAGGTTGTAAAGTCGGGTAAGCCGGCCCTGCCCGTCGTCGGGTATTTCGATCCCGCTCCTCGGCGTGCGGCTCAAAGCGATCAGAGAGGCGACAAGTGCGAGAAATAGCTTTTCATAGGAGTGGTCAAACGGACAGTTGATGAAAACGCTTCGTTCATCAACTTTGGCCATTTTATGTGATATCAGCGGATCGCCCGACGCACATCTCGAATAGTCGCATCGCTGATGTCGAGCGTGTCGTAAACGCTTCTAGCCGACATGATGGTGACGCTCCGGTCTGCTCGCGCTTGGTGACCAATAACTTTAAAGCGGCCGACCTTGGTCCGAGCCCGCGCCGATTTGCGTAACGCCTTTTTTCCAGTGGCGCCTTTACTCGTCCGCTTTTTAGTAGTGGCCTTCTTCGCAGTCCGTCGCTTTTTGCCTGTCGCCATGATAAGCCTCTTTGGTCGAATGTAGTGCGCGTTGGGCTTTGGCCAAGGCCAAAAATGACGGCGTCGCCAACAAAATTCCTTGAAAAGTTAAACCAGCTCCACCGCCATTGACGTCGCTTCGCCGCCGCCGATGCAAAGGCTGGCGATCCCGCGTTTGCCGCCGGTCGCCTGGAGCGCGTGGATCAAGGTCACGAGGATGCGCGCGCCCGAGGCGCCGATCGGATGGCCGAGTGCGATCGCGCCGCCGTTGATGTTCACTTTTTCCGCCGGGATCTTGAGTTCGCGCATCGCCGCCATCGGCACCACCGCGAACGCTTCGTTGATCTCGAAAAGATCGACGTCCTTCACCGACCAGTTGACCTTGTCGAGGAGCTTTCTGATCGAATCGACCGGCGCCGTCGTGAACCATTCCGGCTCCTGCGAATGCGTCGAATGGCCGACGATTCTGGCGACCGCCTGCCGCGCTTTCGAGGCGCGCGTGATGACGAGCGCCGCGGCGCCGTCCGAAATCGCCGATGATGACGCCGCGGTCACCGTTCCGTCCTTTTCAAAGGCGGCTTTCAGGGTCGGGATTTTTGTCGGATCGACCGTCCCCGGCTTTTCGTCATCCGAAACGCTGACCGGGCCTTTGCGCGTTGCGACTTCAAAGGGGGCGATCTCGGCGCGGAATTTGCCGCTTTTGATCGCGCTTTGCGCGCGCGACACCGAGGCGATCGCGAATTCGTCCTGGTCGGCGCGGCTGAACTGCCATTCGCGCGCGCATTTCTCGGCGAAGACGCCCATCGCCGTTTTCTTCTGATAGGCGTCCTCGAGCCCGTCCCAGGCCATGTGGTCGAGGATCTCTCCGTGTCCGAATTTGATGCCGGTCCGCCCCGAAGGCAACAGATGCGGCGCATTGGTCATCGATTCCATGCCGCCCGCGACGATCACATCGGCCATGCCCGCCGCGATCGAGTCATGCGCCATCATCACCGTCTTCATGCCGGAGCCGCAGACCTTGTTGACGGTGACGCAGCCGGCGGATTTCGGCAGGCCGGCGCCGATCGACGCCTGCCGCGCCGGGGCCTGGCCAAGGCCTGCGGGGAGGACGCAGCCCATCAAAACTTCTTCGACCTGATCCGGCTTCACGTCGGCGCGGCCGAGCGCCGCCTTGATCGCATGGCTGCCGAGCTGGGTCGCCGGAACGCCGGCGAACGCCCCTTGAAAATTGCCGATGGCGGTTCTCGCCAGTCCGGCGATGACGATGGGGTCCTGCATGATGATGGTCTCCGAGTTGGGTGGCGAATGGGCGAACTCCCTTTACGCCCTTCGATCGAATGAGGAAACCCGCCATTTTTTTCCGTTGCCGCACGCTGGCGGAACACGACCCGCCCAGCGGCGAGCCAAAAAAGCCGTCACCCCGGGGCAGCCTCTTGGCGGAACCCCGGGGTCCATTTCTCAGCGCATCCAACTTTGCGCCATGGATTCCGGGTTCCGCCAAGAGGCGGCCCCGGAATGACGACGCCGGAACTAAGGTAATCTCAGTTGACCGCGACGTCCCGATCGCCGCCGCAAGCTTGGCTGTCGCCTGCCCGACGCGATCCACATCGCATCGGCGCAACAAGACAATGCGAAGTTCCTGTTTACGGGCGATAAATTGCTCCGTACGCCGCCGCCGTTGCGCGCACTCACGCTGGACGAACTGCTCCAAAGCTGACCGGAAACACGGCTACGCCGCCCGTTTCGCTTTCGCGATCACTTCGAGCGCCATTTCGTCGGCGATCGCGCCGGTCGGACGGCGGTCGCGCGCCGAGCGGTCGAAAATTCCGGTCAGGGTGTCGCCGATGCGATCGATGCGCGCCTTGAGGTCGGCCTCGTTCCAGCGGCCGAGGATTTCAAGGCCGACCGAGATGACGCCGGCCGCATTGGCGACGTAGTCCGGCGCATAGAGAACGCCGCGCGCGAACAGCGCCTCGTCCATGCCCGGCGTCGCAAGCTGGTTGTTCGCGGCGCCGGCGACGACCTTCGCCTTGATGCGGCCGATCGTGTCGCTGCTGATCGAGCCGCCGAGCGCGCAGGGGCTGAAAATATCGACGTCGGCGGCGATGCAGTCGCCGGGCGCGACCGCAATCGCGCCGAACCGCCTCACCGCTTCCGCAACCGCCGCCTCGTTGACATCGGCGACGACAAGGTTTGCGCCATCTTCGTGCAGGAGTTCGGCAAGCGGCATGCCGACGGCGCCGACACCGAGGATTGCAACGCGCAGATCTTTCAGCGAGTCCCGCTGCAGGCGATGTCGCGCCGCCGCCTGAATTCCGCGCCAGACGCCGCGCGCCGTGAAGGGCGACGGATTGCCCCCGGCGCCATTTCCTTGCGCAAGGCCCGCCGCGTATTTCGTCTGTTCGCGAACGATTTCCATGTCATGCTCGGTGACGCCGGAATCTTCCGCCGTGTAATAAAGCCCGCCGAGACTTTCGACGGCGCGGCCGAAGGCGCGCATCATCGCCGGCGTCTTTTGCGTCCTCGGGTCGGCGATGATGACGCCCTTGCCGCCGCCAAACGGGAGACCGCCGAGCGCATTCTTGTAAGTCATGCCGCGTGACAGCCGCTTTACGTCGTCGAGCGCGTCGCTGAAAGCTGCATAAGGTCTGATCCGGCAGCCGCCGCAGGCGGGCCCCAAGCTTGCGTCATGAACTGCGATGATGGCGTCAAGGCCGCTCGCCGCCTCGGTAAAATGGACAACCTTCAGCCAGCCTTCGACGGCCAGTTCCACAGTCTCCATGCTTCCTCCCGGCAGTGCGCGACCCGAGCGGGTTTCGTCCCGCCTCGCGTCGAAGCCTACGCCTTTCGCCGGGGCGGTTTACGCCAAAAGTGGCGTCGATCGCCTTGACACTTAGCAGATACTGCTAAATAGATGGCGCTTTCTGGCGCGAAGCCGGAGTTTCGGGAACCGGCCATCCATGAAGCTGGACCAGATCGATCACAACATCCTGCGTCACCTTCAGGAAGACGCGCGGATCACCAACGCCGATCTTGCCGAAAAGGTCGGGCTGTCGCCGACGCCCTGCCTCCGGCGGCTCCGGCGGCTCGAAGCCGACGGCGTCATCAAGGGCTATCACGCCGAACTGAACCGCGAGGCGCTCGGCGTCAATGTGACCGTCATCATCCTCGTCAAGCTCGAGCGCGAGGACGACACCACCTTGCGCGAATTCGAGGCGGCGATCAGGAAGCGACCGGAAGTCATGGAGTGCTATCTGGTGACGGGGAAGTTCGACTATTTCATCCGCGTGATGATTCCAAGTCTATCCGCCTACGAAGTATTCCTGTCGGAGACGATCCTCAGAATGCCGAAAGTGGCGACCGTTGAATCGAGTTTCACCCTGCGCGAGGTGGAGCGCAAGGTGGTGATGCCGCTTGGCAATATCAGCCGCTGACCGGCGGAATGCGTGCGGCCGGCGGCGCTCGCGGCCATCCTTCGAGACGCCGCGTGAAGAACGCGGCTCCTCAGGATGAGGATTTACTTCGTTGAAACAAGGACCTCCCTCATCCCGGGGAGCGGGCCGCCTGGCCCGCGTCTCGAAGGATGCGCAGCGCGCGCGAATGCAGGCTTTCAACGCTGAAAGTCGTAAAAGGCGCCCATGCCGAGCAACCCCGTGAGCGCGTCGATCGCTCCGAGCGCTTCTTCCATGAAGGCCGGATCCTTCAGATCGTCGGGCGTCAGCCGATCGCGATAAAGCCTCGTCGCCCAGGCTTCGAGGGCGTCGAATTTCGCGTCGTCGAGCAGGAACTCCTGATTGACCGCCGCCAGTTCCCGATCCGACAGGATGACGCGAAGCCGGAGGCAGGCGGGGCCGCCGCCGTTTCGCATCGATTCGCGTACGTCGTAATAAAGCGCGCGGTTGACCGGATTGTTCTTCGCGACCGTCTCGTCGATGAAGGTTTTGACGCGCGGGTTTTCTTCCGCTTCTTTCGGCAGGACGAGCGCCATTTCGCCGCCGGGCAAAGATAAAAGCTGCGAGTTGAACAGATAGGATGCAATCGCGTCCTCAAGACTGACCGCCGATTGCGGCGCTTCGACGATTTCGATAAACGGCGCTGCTTTGCGGATCGCAGCGTACGCCGCCCCGCTGTCCTCAAAGCTCTGTTCGTGCAGAAAGAGAACGGTCCCGTTGGCGACGCCGACAACGTCATTGTGAAAGGCGCCGGCGTCGAGCGCGGCTTTCGACTGCCGCACGAAAACGACCTTGTCGGGATCGAGCCGATGGTTTCGCGCGACCGCTTCGCTGGCGCGAAGTTTCTGGCGCGCGGGGAATTTGTCGCCGTCAACGCCATGGATGAAAACGTGCACGCCCTTGTCGCCATGGCTTTTGGCGAGGCGGCAATGGTTCGCCGCGCCCTCGTCGCCGAAATGCACGCCGCCCGGGAGAGCCGGGTGATGCACGAAATAGCGCTCGTCGGCGAAGATATGCTTCAGCAGGCGCGCGGTCGTCGGCGCCTCGATCGCGCGATGGAAATTCGTCGCGAGATTGGCGGGCGTGAAATGCACCTTGCCGTCCGCCGTGTCGGGCGACGGCGCGAGCGTTCCGGCGTTCGCCGTCCACATCGACGAGGCGGCGTAGCAATTGGCGAGAATTTCCGGCGCCGTCTTCGCCGCCTTCTCGACAATCTGGCGGTCGCTTCCGGCAAATCCGAGCGCGCGCAAGGTTTTCAGATGCGGCCGGTCCTGCGGCGGCAGAAAGCCTTGCGGTATCCCGAGCGCCTTCACCGCGCGCATTTTGGCAAGGCCCTGCAGCGCCGCCGCGCGCGGATTCGACGCCGCGCCCTTGTTCTTTTGCGACGCGAGATTGCCGAAAGAGAGCCCCGCGTAATTATGCGTCGGGCCGATCAGACCGTCGAAATTGGTTTCGTGGTGGGTCATGGCGCCTTGCCCGCAAGCGCCGTTTCGAGCTGCATCTTCAGGCGAGGCAGTCTGGTTTTGGCAATTTGAAACACGCGCTCCGGTTTGATCTGCCGGTAGCCATGTATGATTTTATTGCGGAAGGCGACGATCTCCGGCAGATCGGCCATCCGCGCTGCGCCATCCGGGTCCGCCTTTGCATAGTTGTTCAGCGCCTCGCCAATAATCTCGAATTTTCTTTCGACGGCGGACATCGTGAAATCGCTCGCCGCATATTGTGCGCCGTCAACGCCGTCTAAAAATCCTTCGATCGCTTTGGCCGCTTGCAGCGCATCCCAGAGCCACGCATTCGGGTCATGCGTCATAGATGACTTCTCGATCGCGATCGATCGCCCGTTGCAAAAAGGGATTGTCCACTTCCAGACCTTCAATGAGGTCGACATCGCGGCCAAGTATGCTGGAAAGCGCGCCTTCAAATTTCAGTATCTCGCCCAAAGGATCGTCTTTCGAAATGGCGCGAAACTGAACAAGGAAGTCGGCGTCGCTTCTTTCCGGATCAAAATCATTTCCTCGCGCCGCCGACCCGAATATTTCGAGCCGCTTAACCCCGAAGCGCCGGCAAGTTTCTTCGATTTCCTTTTTCTTGCTTTCAATAAGCGGATGCATGGCAAGCGATCCTTTTATCTTTCGCGATCATCGTATGCCAACCTGCCCCGCCGACATACCGAGCAGGGTCTCTCCTTCCATGCTCGCCACCGGGTAGGCGCAATAATCCGCGGCGTAATAAGCGCTAGGCCGGTGGTTGCCGGAATTGCCGACGCCGCCGAATGGCGCCGCCGAAGAGGCGCCGGTTGTCTGGCGGTTCCAGTTGACGATGCCGGCTCTCGAAAGCGCGAGGAATTTCTCCCATTTTTTCGGATCGTCGGTGAGGACGCCGGCCGACAGCCCGAACGTCGTCTGGTTGGCGCGCGCGATCGCGGCGTCGAAATCGGCGACGCGCCAGACCTGCAGGAGCGGCCCGAAATGTTCATCGTCCGGAACCGCGGACGCCTGCGTCAGATCGACAATGCCGGGCGAAACGAAGGCGCTTCCTTCATCCTGGATCGAGAGCGTCCGGATCGCCTCCCCGCCCTGATCGACGCGGATGTCGAAGGCGCGCTCGAGCGCTTCGGCGGCTTTCGGCGTGATCACCGGTCCCATGAAGGGCTGCGGGTTCGCGAACGGCGCGCCGACGATCAGCCGGTCGCGCATCGCCGCAAGCGCGTCGATCGCTCTGTCGCCGGCGTCGCCTTCCGGAACGATCAGCCGCCTGGCGCAGGTGCAGCGCTGGCCGGAGGTCGAGAACGCCGACTGGATCACCGTCCACGCCGCCGCCTCGATATCGTCCGTGTCCCACCAGATCAGCGGATTGTTGCCGCCGAGTTCAAGCGCGGTGATGACATCGAGCCGGTCCGCGAATTTTTTGTGAATCGCAAGGCCGGTCTTATAGCCGCCGGTGAAAAGAACGCCGTCGATCCGTTCGGCGTCGAGCAGCGCCTCGCCGGTCTCGCGCGCACCGTGGACGAGATTGACGACGCCCTCGGGAACGCCCGCTTCCGCCATCGCCGCGACGATGAAGCCGCCGGGCCCCGGCGCCAGTTCCGAAGGCTTGAAGACGACCGTGTTGCCGGCAAGGAGCGCCGGGACGATGTGCCCGTTCGGCAGATGCGCCGGGAAATTGAACGGGCCGAGCACCGCCATCACCCCATGCGGCTTGTGGCGGAGCATGCCGCGCGTCGCGCCGGTCGCGGTCTCGCGGACGCCGGTGCGCTCGTCATGGGCGCGGATCGAAATCTCGACCTTGCCGGCGACGGTCGCGCTTTCGGTTTTCGTTTCCCAGAACGGCTTGCCGGTTTCCCGCGAAATGAGACGCGCCAGTTCTTCGGCGTCGCGTTCGATGATGTCCTTGTAGCGGCGCATGATGCGGACCCGCTCTTCATGCGGCGTCAGCGCCCAGCCTTTAAACGCGCCGCGCGCCGCGTTGACCGCTTCCTGTACGTCGGCACGCGCTGCCGCGGCCGCCTCGAAAATCTGTTCGCCAGTCGAAGGATCGAACGATCGGATCGCCGCGCCGCGCCCCGACCGCCATTCGCCGTTGATGAAAAGCTTGTCCATCAGCGCCTCACCACGCAACGCCGCGCACCTTGTCGCCGATTTTGACATTCAGCGCTTCGGCGGCGCCTTTGCTGATCGTCAGCCGGTCGCCGTCGATTTGCGCGCGCTCGCGAACGCAGCGAAACGTCGAGACAGCTCCCGCCGCCATCAGGATGCTCGGCTCCTCCTCGACGTCGCCCAAAGCGGAAACTTGCATCACGCGGCTTTCGCGGATGGTGCGGATCTGGCTCGTTTTGGCGTCAACCAGCGGGCCGCCGTCAAAAATGTCGATGTAATTGTCCCACTCAAACCCTTCCGCGATCAGCATGTCGTAGGCGGCGCTCGCGCTTTCATGGGTCTTGCCGATGCACTCGCGCGCCGCTTCCGAAAGAAAAACCGTGTAGACGGGATGGCGCGGCATCAGGTCCTGAACGAACTGGTTGCCGTGCGTCGCGTTGTGAAGATCGGCTTCGACGAAATCCATTTCGAAGAAATGCCGGCCGACGGACTCCCAGAACGGCTGTTCGCCGTTCGGTCCGCGCCAGCCGCGCAGTTCCGCGCAGATGTGACCGGCGATGATCTCCGGCTTTTGCGCGATGAAAAGATAGCGCGCGCGGGCGAGGAACTTCCCCCATCCGCCCCGCCGCGCATCCGGCGACACAAACAGCATGCCGACCTCGGCGCAGGCGGTGAAATCATGGCTCGGCATCAGGACCGTGCGCCGGGTCGTGCGGTTGTATTCTTCCGAATAATGAACTTCATCGACAAGTTTGTAATTGATGAAACCTTCGCGAAGGCCGACCGCCGAAAAAACGCCGGTCGTTCCCATGATCCGTCCGTCTTTTTCGAGCACCATCATGTAGACTTCGCCGCCCGGCTGCTGCGCGCCTTTCGCGAAACTTTCGAGCGCGTGGTCGATGCGCTCCCGCAGCGCGTCGTCGTCATCGGGGAGATTGGTCATGCCGCCGCCGGTCAGCCGCGCGAAATCGCGCAGCTGACCGAAATCCTCCGGGCGGACCGGCCTGATGAAGGGAACGCTCATGCGGCCAACGCCCCGGGATTGGGGATGTCGCCCGCGGCGATGCGAAGCAGCAACAGCGCCGACAGCTTCGCGCGCTCCTCGAGGCTGTCGAGTTTCACAAATTCGTTCTCGCTGTGGATGTCGCCGCCGCGCGCGCCGAGCGTGTCGATGACGGGAACGCCCGCCGCCGCGATATTATTGCCGTCGCAGACGCCGCCCGACGGTTTCCACCCGATGTCGAGGCCAAGCTCGACCCCGACATCCTTCAGCGCCCGGAAGAAGGCGGCAAGCTGCGGCGTCATCGGCTTTGGCGGGCGGCCAAACGACCCATGGAGATGCGCGCCATAGCCTTCGCGGGCGCGGGCCGCGGCGATCAGACTTTGGGCTTCATCGATAAACCAAGCCGCATCTTCGGCCCTTTCGACCCGCACATTGAGGTGGGCGACAGCCTTGTCGGGGACGACATTGCTCGGCCCGCCGCCGTCCAGTTTGGCGACATTGACGGTGAGGCCTTCGCGCTTGCCGGTCAGACGATCGACCGCGATCATGAATTCCGCCGCCATCGCAATCGCATTCCGGCCGAGATGATGATTGCGGCCGGCGTGGGCGGCGCGGCCCGAGAAAACGGCCGAGAAATTGCCGCTGCCCTTGCGCACGCCGGCGAGCGTTCCGTCGGCCGCCGCCGGCTCGAACGCCATCGCAAACTGCGCGCGTCTCGCTGCGTCATGGATGATTGCCGCCGACCCCGGCGAGCCGATCTCTTCGTCCGCGTTCAGAATAATTTCGTAGCCGATGCGATGGGCAAAGCGCGAGCGCTCGATCGCCATCAGCGCATAAAGGAGAACGATAATGCCGCCCTTCATGTCGGCGCCGCCGGGCGCGTTCAAGGTGTCGGCGTCGATCAGCCGGTCGTTCTGGAACGGATGATCGGCGGCGAACACCGTGTCCATATGCCCCGCGAGAAGAACCCGAATTGGCGCCTGCGGCCGCTTGACGATTTTGAGACAATCGCCGACGCGCTTTGAAGCTATCTCTCCCTTGGCCGTCACCACCGATTGCGGCAGCGACGGTACGGTCTCGATATCGGCGCCGAGCACGGCGAATGCATCGCCGAGCGCGCGATGCATCATGGCGACACCGTCGAGATTGCCGGTTCCGGTGTTGATCCGGCACCATTCGCGCAAAGCGGCGGTCATCTCCCCGCGCTTGCCGTCGAGAAACGCCAAATCGCTTGAAATATCGGTCTTTCCGGTCATCGGGGCTAGCTCTACCCGTGGCCGATTGCGCGGGCAAGCGGGGCGGCGCGCCGGGCGCCGCCATTGCCCTCAGGAATCGAACATTCCTATAGTCCGCCCTCGTGCAGCCGTAACCCGTCGAACGCTCGTCATGTTCCATCTGATCGAAAGTATCCTCGTCGGCTGGGCCGATCGGTCGCGCCGCGGCGGTTTGCTGCTGGCGCTGACCTTCATCATCGCGACGTCGGCGGCCGGCTATTTCGCCGCGGCAAATCTCAAGGTCAATACAGACACGAGCGCGATGCTCGACCAGTCGCTCGATTTCCAGCTTCGCGCACGAGAACTGCGCGAAGCCTTCCCGGAAGTGAAGAACGACATCGCGGTGATCGTCCGCGCGCCGACCCTCGACGAGGCGGACGCGTTCACGGCGGAACTGCGAAGGCGCGCGCTCGCAAGGCCGGAGATTTTCAGCGGCGTCTTTGCGCCGTCGGCGGAGCCGTTCTTTCGCGACAACGGCCTTCTTTATCTTGATACGGACGATCTGGAAGCCCGCCTGTCGCAGATGTCGAAGGCGGCCAGCCTGATCGAGACCCTGGTCAAGGCGCCGACGGCGGGTCAGCTTTTCTCGACGCTGGCCGCCAATGACGCGCTCGCCGAACGGTCGGACCTCGGGCGGGAGACGCTGGCGACGATATACGACGAGATCGCCGAAGTGGTCGAGGCGAGCGCCGCGGGGAAGACGCGGCCGTTTTCGTGGATGGGCGCCCTGTCGAACGACGCGACGCTGGCGGACGGCCATGTGCGGATGGTCTATCTGACGCCGGAACTCGACTTCACGAGGCTGCAGCCGGCGAAGCCGTCGATTGCCGGCCTCGAGACCGAAATCGCCGAAGCGAAAGAGGACTTCGCCGGGCGGGTCGAGACCTTCATCACCGGCGACCCGGCGCTGCGCGCCGACGAACTGGAGGCGGTGACGACCGGGATCGGGTTATCGTTCCTGATCTCCCTCGTCTCGGTCGGCGCGCTGCTGCTGTTTTGCTATCGCTCGATTTTCCTTGCGGTCCTGACGCTCGCCGCGCTTGTGATTACGCTTGTTCTTACCGCCGCTTTCGCCGCCGCGGCGATCGGCGAGCTCAACCTCGTATCCGTCGCCTTCACCGTTTTACTGGTCGGACTCGGCCTCGATTTCGCGATCCATCTCCTCCTGCATTTGCAGGAACGGCGCAGCGGCGGAGAAGACATTGCAACGGCGCTCAAAGGATCCGTGCACGAAGTCGGCCCGGCGCTGACGCTGGCGGCGCTGACGACGACGCTTGGTTTTTTGGCGTTTATCCCGACCGCTTTCGACGGCATCGCGCAGCTGGGGCTGATCGCCGGCGTCGGCGTTCTGATCGCCTTCATTGTCTCGCTGACCTTCGTTCCGGCGGCGCTCGGCGCGTTTGGCGGCGCGGTCCGCACTTTGAAAGGCGCCAAGGCGCGAACCGCACCAGGCTTTGCCGAGCGGATGTCGGCGCCCGTCGCCATCATCACCGTCGCGCTCGGGGCCGCGGCGCTCCTGCTGCTGCCGCAGGCGCGCTTTGACGCCGATCCGATGGTGCTGCGCGATCCGTCCTCGCCGTCGGTCACCGGTTTCAATCTGCTTTTTGGCGATCGGGACACGATCCCCTATCGGCTCACACAGATCGTGACCAGCCAAGCGCAAGTGATCGCCGCGCAAACGAAAGCGCGCGCAATCCCGACCGTCGGCGGCGTGCGCGCGCTGACGGATTTCGTTCCCGCTCGTCAGGAAGACAAGCTCGATCTCATCGACTACGCGTCCGGGTCGCTCGTTTTTGCGCTCGCCGCCGAGGAAGACAAGAGCGCGGCGCCGGGCGCGCAAGCGGGCGCCGAGGCGC
>JBGTLL010000174.1:0-2889 GCA_041744115.1 Parvularculaceae bacterium
TCCTGACCGGCGCCGACACCGCCTGCGTCATCGCCGGCCCCAAGCCCTGCAGCGCCGACGGCCCGGCAGCGGCGAGAAGCGCCAAGGTCGTCTTCGTGCCGCGAATCGACTTCGACGCCGCGACCGCCGCCGCCAAGGGCCGCTCCGAGGCGCTGCTCTACACCGAATTCAGGATGGTCGAGCGGACGGCCCTGTGGGACGTCTGGGTGCGGCGGGGATCCAGCCTGCCCGTCGGGGTTGCGGCGGCGTCATAAGGTCCGCGCCGGCCCTGTCGTGGTGTGGTCTTAACTCAACAAACCCCGTTTTTCGCAAACGCACGACGCGCGGGTGCTGGCGGGCCCTTGCGAATCTGTGGTCTTCTGATCGTTAACGACAAAACAGACTGGGAGACAACCATGAAAAACAACATTGTTGCACTGCTTGGGTCGGCCGCCGCGCTCGCCCTGATGACCGGTCCGGCGCTGGCGCAGGACGCGGAAGACGATGAGATCATTGTCACCGCGACCAAGCGCGCGCAGGCGCTGCAGGACGTGCCGTTTTCGGTGAATGCGCAGACGGAAGACGACATCCAGAAAACCGGTTCGCAAAACCTTGAAGACCTGTCGCGCAACGTCGCCGGCCTTTCGATCCAGAACCTCGGGCCGGGCCAGAGCCAGGTCGGCCTTCGCGGCGTCTCAGCCGGCCAGATCGTCCGCGACCAGCCGGGCGTCAAGGAACA
Source organism: Parvularculaceae bacterium (assembly GCA_041744115.1). Lineage (GTDB taxonomy): Bacteria > Pseudomonadota > Alphaproteobacteria > Caulobacterales > Parvularculaceae > Amphiplicatus. Next base: position 719 of record JBGTLL010000174.1, read on the forward strand.
GGTCGGCGTTTATCTCGACGAATCGGTGATCTCGCTGTCGCTGTTTACCCCGGACCTCGACCTCTTCGACTTGAATCGCGTTGAAACTTTGCGCGGGCCGCAAGGAACGCTGTTCGGATCGGGATCGATCGGCGGCACCATCCGCTACATCACCAACCAGCCCAATCTCGACGAGTTCGAAGCGACGGTCGAAGGCAACGTGAATTTTGTGACGCGCGGCGGCACCGGAGGCCACGGCAAGTTCATGGTGAATGCGCCTTTGGGCGACATAGCGGCGTTCCGCCTTGTCGGCTACTGGACTGAATATGCCGGCTTCATCGACGCCCTCCGCGAAGGCGGAACCGTCGATCGCGACGTCAATGACGGCGAGCGTTATGGATTCCGCGCCGCCCTGCGGTTTGAGCCGACCGAGTCGATCTCGATCACGCCGCGCTTTGTGTTTCAGGACGTCGATGTCAACGGCTTCAATCGCCAGGAAGTATTCAACCTTTACGGCAATCCGTTCACGACAACGCGTGCGCCGGTGACTTTCGCCGAGCGCCAGCAATATCTGCTTCTCGATGAACAGTTCCGCGATCAAACGACGATTGGCGATGTGACGTTCGAGTGGGACATCGGTCCCATTGGCTTCACCTCGATTTCAAGCTGGACACGCCGCGATATTCTCGTCAGCCGCGACGCCAGCGCATTGACGGGTTCGGTCTCCGTCGATCTCGGTTACCCGGATGCGGGGGTGTTGCTGCCTTCGAACCTCAAAGACCGGACCGATCTCGAATCGTTCACGCAGGAAGTACGACTGACTTCCGATTATGAGAGCCGGTTTCAGTGGCTGCTCGGCGGCTTTCTCTCCGATACGCAACGCAATTATACCCAGCGTCTGCCGACTCCCGGCTACGACGCCGTCACCGACGCTACGCTCGGAGCCGGCACGTCAGCGGCGGTCGCCAACGGATTCGGCGCAGATTCGCCGTTCAACTCTGACCTTCCCTACGATATTGAGCAGCTGGCTATCTTCGCCGAAACCACGCTCGATCTTACAGATCAGTTCCATGTGACGACCGGCGCCCGCTACTACGACTTCGAGGAGACCCGGGTCATTACGACCGGGGGCCTGTTCGCCAACGGCGACGCTGGCGTCGTCGATTCGACGTCGTCGGACGGTTTTTCGCCACGCGTCATTCTCAGCTATGATTTATCCGACGCATTGTCGGTCAATGCGCAAGCCTCGAAAGGGTTCCGCCTTGGCGGCGTCAATGATCCGCTGAATACGCCGCTTTGCACACCGCAGGATCTCGCGATCTTCGGCGGCTTCCAAGATTACACCGACGAAACGCTGTGGAACTACGAAGGCGGCGTCAAATACAGAAGCGGCGCATTCACGGCGAACCTTGCCGGCTTTTATAACGACGTGAAGGACCTTCAGGTCACGCTGGATGCGGGGTCGTGCTCGTCGCGGATTTCGTTCAACGTGCCGGACGCTCACACGCTCGGCGTCGAATGGGAGTTTGGTTACGAGCCGGCGCAAGGACTCGGGCTGAGCGTCGCCGGGACATGGCTTGAATCCGAATTCGATTCGACCGTCGTCGATGGCGGCGGTAATGTTCTCGCGGGCCTCCGCGAAGGCAACCGCCTCGCTTCGGTGCCGCAATTCCAGATCGCGGCGACGGCCGAATACAGCTTCCCCCTAGGAAGCAACGAAGGTTTCCTCGCGGCGACCTTCCAGCATGTGGGCAGCCGCTTCACGCAGCCCTCAGATCAGGAAGGCAATCCGCGAAGCTTCGTCTCCGGACTGCCATTCGGCGGCGCTTCCGGAATGGACGCAACCGTGCTCGACCTCGAACTCCCGAATTATCAGATCTTCAACCTGACGGCCGGCATCAATTTCGAGCAGTGGGAAATGTTCGTCTATGCGAACAATCTTTTCGACGAAAACGCGCTGCTCGCTTTCGACCGCGAGCGCGGCGGCCGGGCGCGCCTCGGCTTCCACGTGAACCAGCCGCGCACCATCGGCATCACCGCGCGGTTCCATTATTAGGGTCTAGACCCAAATCTTTGCTTGTCGGTTCGGGCGAACGTTGATTCAAACTCCCAACCACGGGAGCGCGAACGATGCGATTTGACCTGACCGATCAAGAATGGGCTGCGATTGAACCTCATTTGCCGCCGACCCG
>JBGTLL010000175.1:0-9952 GCA_041744115.1 Parvularculaceae bacterium
GAACAGGGCGGCATCGCCGGCGATCTTTCCGATCTGATGAATTCGCTTGAGGGCGCCGGCCCCGGAGGCCGCAGCGCAGACCCGGACGGCGCGGCAGCGCGCGCACTCGGCGAAGCGCTGACCGAAATGCGGCGTTCCGAAGAAGCGCTCGAAAGCGAAGAATTCGACATGGCGAACGAAGCGATGGAGCGCGCGATCGCAAGTCTGCGGGAGGGCGCGGAAGGCCTTGCGCGCGCGCAAGGGGCGCAGGCAAGAGCGCAACGCGGACAGCGCGGCCCGCCGCAGCCAATGCGCGATCCTCTGGGCCGGCCGATGGGCGAAGGATTCGGGGAGGACGTCGAAGTGCCGGAAAAATCCGACGCGCAAAAGACGCGTGAACTTCTCGAAAAACTCCGCCGCCGCCTTTCCGACGGGGAACGGACCGAGGACGAGATCAAATATCTTGAACGCCTGCTCGAGCGGTTTTGATCGATGAGAGGTCCGGCCATTGCGACGATGTTGGCGTTGACGGTGTTCGCGTGCGCGAGCGCGCCTCAATACGCGCCAGCCCCCGAGCATTTGGCGCCGTGGACGACAGCGCTTCGGGACAGCCAGCCGGACGGCGCCTACGCCGCGGTCTATAATGTCGGCAAAGAAACGCTTGTGTTCGTTGCCGCGGAACACGCCAATGAGACCGATAGTCCGACCTTCAAGATCATCGAAGACGCATTTCGCTTGTTCGAATTTCAGATTGTGATCGTCGAGGGATTTCCTGCCTCGGAGGGTCTCAATCCGGCGAAGCTGGTCAAATATGCCGGCGAGCGCGCCGTGAATGGTTTCCAGGAAGGCGGGGAGGCCGCGCCGGCCGCGCGCGGGGCGCTCAATCACGGCGCTTTGTTGCAGGGCGGCGAACCCGACGATCGCGATGTTCGCGACTATGCGCTTTCGCTCGGCTTCAAGCCGGACGATATTCTTGGTTTTTATACGCTCCGAACGGCGCCCCAACTGATCCGTGAGCGAAAGATTGACAGTCCGGCTGATCCGGCGGCCGTCGCCTTGATCACGAACGACCTTTCGCTGAACAGGTCTCGTCTCGGCTTTGATTCAAATGTTCTGCCTGACTACCAGGCCTTTAGGCGCTGGTATGAAAAGATCAACGGCAAACCCTTTGATGCGTCGTTCTTGCTGGAGGAAACAGGCCCGCTTGCCGACGGGCGATTCGGCTCCAATGCGGTCGCGGCGGCGATTGCGCGCGCTCGCGACTCGTTTCTTCATGAACTGGTGATTGAGCATGTCAATCAACAGCGGAGCGCGCTGGTCGTGTTCGGCGGCAGTCATTATCTGATTCAACGGCCCGCGCTGGAGGCTGCGATCGGGGCGCCATGTTACGTCGGCGCTGAGCTGGAATTCGCGCCGGCGTCCTGCCGATAAACCGCGCGAAACGCGACCGGCGACTGTCATTGATTAGGGCGGGATTCAATTGAAGCCCTTGCGGAGTAGCGAAGGCCGACTTTGCCGGCGAACCCCGCGTAGACAGCCCCGGCGACCGCCGATATGGTCCGCCCGCCCTCCTTTTACGGTCTCCCCCAATGGCGAAGCGGCTGTTTCAAGTCATCCTTGTTTCGATGGTGCTCGGCGTCATTGTCGGCGCGTTGATCCATGCGAATGCCTCGGCGGAACAAGCGGCGACCATCGCCGGCTATTTCAAGATCGTCACCGATATCTTCCTCAGACTGATCAAGATGATCATTGCGCCGCTCGTCCTGACGACGCTGATCGTCGGCATCGCCCACATGCGCGATGGAAAGGCGCTCGGCCGCGTCGGCTTGCGGACGCTGCTGTGGTTCGTTGGCGCGTCGCTGTTCTCGCTCCTCCTTGGCCTCCTGATGGTCAACATCATCCAGCCGGGCGCGGGGTTTGAGGAGGCGCTGCCCGCCGACGCCGCGGGCGCGCCGGACGCTTCGAAATTCACGCTCGCCGAATTCATCACGCATTTGGCGCCGCGCTCGATCGTCGAGGCGATGGCGACCAACGAGATCCTGCAGATCGTCATCTTCTCTGTTTTCGCCGGTGTCGCGCTCGCAAAGCTCGGCGACAAGACCGCGAAGGTTGTCGAACTCGCCGAAGGGATCGCCTATGTGATGCTGAAGATCACCGAATATGTGATGCTGCTCGCGCCCTTCGCCGTGTTCGCCGCGCTCGCGGGCGTCGTCGCGACCAAGGGCCTTGGCGTCATCGCCACCTACGGCAAATTCGTCGGCGGCTTTTACTTCTCGCTGCTTTTATTGTGGGCGGCGCTGGCGCTCGCCGGTCGTGTCGTCATCGGCAAGCGCACGGGCGAACTGCTTGTGTCTATCCGTGAGCCCGTCGCGATTGCCTTTTCGACGGCAAGTTCCGAGGCCGCCTATCCGAAACTTCTTGAAAAGCTCGAGCGCTTCGGCATCGCCAACCGGATTGCGAGTTTCGTCCTGCCGCTCGGCTATTCGTTCAATCTCGACGGATCGATGATGTATTGCGCCTTCGCGACGATGTTCATCGCGCAGGCCTACGGAATCGACATGACCGCGACGCAGCAGATCACCATGCTGCTGTTTTTGATGATCACGTCAAAGGGTATGGCGGCCGTTCCGCGGGCGTCGCTCGTCGTCATCGCGGCGACCTTGACCGCATTCGACCTGCCGGAAGAGGGGCTGCTTCTTCTTCTCGCGGTCGATCAGTTCCTCGACATGGGGCGCAGCGGCACCAACATTGTCGGCAATTCGATCGCGACCGCCGCCGTCGCAAAATGGGAAGGCCTGCTGCGCGACAACGTCCTTACGCCGCCGCTCGCCGAACGCGCGCTCAATGACGGAGAGGGCCCGGTTGTCGCATCGCGGCGCGGATGACCCGCCGCCCCGCGCGCGTTAACGCGCGCGGGAGCTTGTCTTGCAGCGCATTCTCAACGGGCGACTGTCGCCTCGATGTCGTCGGCGAAGGTTTCAACGGCCTGCGCGGCGCCCGTGAGGCCCTCGGCGCCGAGACTGAGGCCTTCATCCACAAGGCCCTTCAGACGCCTTTCTTCCATCCGGCTTAGCGGCAGCGAAGAACCGACGACCGCCCCAATCGCAAGCCCGATCGCGCCAGTGGCGAGCGGATGCTCGTCATAGAACCGTACGGACCGGCTGGCGGTGGCGCTGGCGGCGCCGGCCGCCGCTTTGACACCCGATTCGGCGGCGTGTTTGGCGTCGGAGACGCCATGCGCGGTCGCCCGCGCCGCGCCTTTCAGCTTGTCGCGGCACATGGCGGCGAATTTTTTTGTCTTCTCCGTCGCTTGCGCGAGACGCTGCTTGAAGGTCGTGTCGTCCTCGTCATTGCGCCGGGCGACGCCGAGCGAACGCGCGCGGCTATCCGTCAGGCGCTGCTCGTAACTGAAGTCGTCCTCGTCAGGATCGCGGACGAGCGCCCAGCTTGTCTCCTGGTAATCGTCCCAGGCGGCGTGGGCGTCGAGTTCCTCGCGCGTCGGCCCGTCGAAGGCAGCGCGGCTGCCATTGCCGTTGCTGCGGACGCCGTTCGAGCGCCGCTCGCTCATGATCAGCCAGGCGAGGCCAAGACCGGTGAGCAGGGCCGGCATCGGCCGGTCGCGCAACTGGGCGCCAAGACCGGCTGCAAATTCGCGAGGCCCGGCGCCAAGCCCGCCGATCACGTCGTCCACCAAACGGCCGGGGCTCAGCCGTTCGGTCAGTTCCTCGACGGTGTCGCGCAGACGCGCGCGATCCTCTTTCAGTTCGGCTTCGATTTCTTCGGTCCGTTCGTTCATCTTGTGGCCTCCTTCACGGTTTGCGCATCGCGGCGAAGATTTTCCGCGGTCTTGGTTGGAAAAAGCTTGGAAAGATCGAGCGCGTCCTTGCCGGCTTTCATCATCAGATAGCCGCCAAGGCCTGCTATTGCAGCGACGATCAGGAAAGCGACCCAGTCCGCAAGGCCGTCGATCGTTCCCAGGCCGAATCCGATTGCGATCAGGCCGACCGTCGCCGCCGGGATCAGAATCGCCGCGCCGGCCAGCGTTTCACCAAAACCCTTCACGGCCCGGGTCATGTTCTCCTGCAATTCGACGGAGGCCAGACGAATTTCCTTGCCGGCGATGCTGGTAAGATCGCTCGCGGTATCGCGCGCAAGCTGACCGATGTTCTTTTCTTCCTGCATCATCACATGCTCCCGGTTTCTGACGGCCAGCCGGGTCCGCTGTCACGGTCAAAGTCCTGACGGCCGAAATCCTGGCGGGGGAATTCCTCATTGGAACCGCCCTTGGCCCTCACCGCGGCGGTCTTGCCGATCCGCGCGAGGAGGAACCCCAGGGCGACGCTGGCGCCAAGGAAAGCCGCCGGGTTGCGTCTGGCGAACGCCTCGGTGTCGCGGACGATGTCGTCCACCTGGAACCCGGACAAATAGCCCGAAGCCTGCTTGAGCGACGCGGCGCCCACGTGCAGCATTTTGCGGGCCCATTCGTCTTCTTCATTGTCGGCGGCGCGGTCGAGGCCGTCGGCAACCCGCCGGATCGACCCCGAGGCCTGGTCCTTTTTGTGGCTCGCGCCCTCTTTCACTTTGGCCGCGACATCGGCGGCGGCGCTTTGTCCGGCTTCCTTCAGCCGGCCGCCAACCTGTTCGGCGGCATGGCGGGCGTGACCGAGGGCGCCGGCAACGTCCTCACGCGCCTCTTCGACGCCGCGGCGCGCTCCGCCATTCGAGGTCGTGCCGACCGTATTATCGATATTTGACATTTCACCATCCCTTTTTGCTGGACCGGTCGCGGCCCCATACGGCGGCAGCCGCACGGGTTCACGCGCGTGGATACACAGCAAACAGGGCTGGAGGTTGTTTGTTCCGCGCCATTGGAAACAAAAGCGAAATCCGGATCGTCGGCGCAACCCGCGTGATCGGGAACAGCGCGGGCAGAATTTTCAGCCGGTTGCGCCGATAAAAGGCGCGCCGCGCATTTTGCCGTCATCGTCCATGCCGTAGCCGACAATGAAGTCTTTTGCGCCGGCTTCGAAACCGACGAAGTCAGCCGCGATATCGGCGCTTCGGCCGGTCGCTTTTCTGACCAGCACGCAAATCTTCGCCTGGCTGGCGCCGCGGTCGAGCACCATGTTTTTCGCAAAATGGAGGCTGCGGCCGGTATCGAGCACATCATCGATCAGGAGGACCGGGCGCCCGACCAGCGGCACCGAGAAATCCTTCAGCAACGTAACGACGCCGGTCGAGGCTCTCGCGCCGCCATAGCTCGACAGCTGGACGAAATCGACCAGCGGATCGCATCCGAGTCGATGCAGCGAACGCAGGAGATCGGCGGCGAATACAAAAGCGCCGGTAAGGACCGGCGCCATCAGAAAATCCCGCGGCAGGGCGCCCGCGATCTCGCCGGCGAGGGCGTCGATCCGGGCGCGAATTTCGGCTTCAGAAAACAGCGTACGCATCAGCGGGGTTTAAACGCTCACGCCTGTTTTTCAACCGTGCTCAGTCGGAGGGGCCTTTCAGCAGGTCGCCGACCGAAACCTTGACGCCTTCAGCGGGCGAAAAAGACAAGATCACCTCGCCGACGCCATCGGGCGCCGGCGCGCGGGTCGAAAAATCAACGCTTTGCCCGGCGCCGACCTCTTTCGCGCGCGCCGCAAAGGTCCAGCGCGACAGGACTTCCCCCTCGGCGCTCAGCGCTTCCGCCTGCAGCATCGGCGGCGCGACAGCGCCGGCTTCGTCGTTGCGCAGGCGTCCGAGGATCTCGATCACCGGCCCGTCCGCCGACATCGCGACGCGATGGGTGACGCCTTCGATTTTCAGGCCGTAAGGGTTTGCCTCAATGCCGACGGCGTTATAGGCGTCCGCCGCTTTGGGGAACAAAGCGACGATGTTGTTGCGGTAGGAATATGCGACGAACGCGGTGGCCGCGATGACGCCGAGCCATGCCGACCAGCCAAGCGTCCGCATCGGGGTCAGGCGGTTTTTCTCGCGCGCCTCGGCGCGGCGTCTCGCCTTGCGGATTGCACGCTCCAGTTCTTTGGGCTGCACGCGGAGCGCGGTGAAGAACTCTTCGTTGAAGAGTTTTTCAGCAAGCGGCTCCAGACCTTCAAGGCGCGCGAGCGCGGTCTCGCGGCGGCGCTCCGCGCGCGCTTTCCGGCCAAAGCCGCCGCCCGTGAAATCGCCCTGAAAATCCGTCGCCGGGCGGTCAATATCTTCAAAATCCGCATCGACGACCCGCGCGTCATCGTTCTTTCGCCCCGCGCGCAACGCCGTGTCCGTTGGTTCGGTCGGGCGGTCCCGGCCGAAATCGCGGTCGGGATGAGGCCGGCGACGGTCGCGATCGTCGCCGGATTCGCTGTGGGCGTGGCGAGGCTGATTGTCCGCCTCCTCCCGCAATGATGGACGCCGATCCTCGTTCGCTCTCTCGTCCCTGTGGGACCGGTTCGATTTGCGCGGCGTCTCAAACAGCGGCTCATCGACGCCTTCTTCGTAAGCGTCGTCGCGGCGCCAGGAACGCGCGCGTATTTCGTCGCGCTTTTCGTCGCGCTTTTCGTCTCCGGCAGCTTCTGCCTTGCGGCCCTTCGGCTTTAAGGGCATCAGGGTCTCGATCGGCTGCGGCGCCGGGACGAACCAGCTCTCATCGCATTCCGCGCATCGCACGGACCGGCCGTCCGGCGAAAACCGGTCGTCGCTGACATCGTAACGCGTCGTACAACTTGGGCAGGTGATTATCATGGGCGGGCAGAATCATGGGCAGGCTTGCCGGCCGCGAAGGCCGTCGGCGGCGCTGAAAAGGTTCGATAAGGGTCGTGATCGTCAGTTTTGAGCAGGTCGGGCTTGCCTATGAGGAAGGCGCCGAAAGCTTGCGCGACGTCACATTCGCGCTGCGCGAAGGGGAATTCCGGTTTCTGACCGGTCCGTCCGGCGCCGGGAAAACGTCGTTTCTGAAACTCATTTATCTGGCGCTGAAACCGACACGCGGCCGGGTCACGCTCTTCGGCGAGGACGTGACCACCGCCGCCCGAGAAGCGCTGCCTCCCCTTCGGCGACGCATCGGCGTCGTCTTTCAGGAATTTCGCCTGCTCGACCATTTGACAGCCTTCGAGAACGTCGCACTGCCCATGAAAGTCGCGGGCGTTAACCAACACCAATATCGGGAAGACGTAAGAGAACTCTTAAATTGGGTCGGCCTCGGCTCGCGGCTGGACGCTCTGCCGCAGACCCTGTCCGGCGGCGAAAAGCAGCGCGTGGCGCTCGCGCGGGCTCTGGTTTCGAAGCCCGACTTGATTCTCGCGGACGAACCGACCGGCAATGTCGATCCGCAAATGGGTGAAAAAATCATGAAGCTTTTCGTCGAGCTGAACAAGCTCGGCGCCGCGGTGATCGTCGCGACGCACGACCTCCAGCTTGTCGATGCGCTCGGCAAGAGCATCATGCGCCTCGAAGCGGGGCGGCTGCATGAAGAGGCGGCGCCGATGCGCGGCCGCGGAAAGCTTCGATGAGCAGCGTCAGCGGCATCGACGGCGCGATTGCGGAGACGAGGATTGAGGATCTCGTCGCCGATAAGCGCCGCGCGCCGATGCGCAATCTGTTTCAGCGATTGAACCGCTCGCCGCTGCTTCCGGAAGCAGGCGCCGGCGGCGCGCCGCTGACGGCGGTGATCGCCGTCATTTCGTCGCTGGCGAGCCTTGCGCTCGCCGCGTTCCTGCTCATTGCAACGGCGGCGAACAGCTGGACGACCGAGTTGAAATCATCGGTGACCGTCCAGGTAAAAGGCGTTGACGCCGCCGAGATCGAAGCGCGCACGGCGGCGGCCGCGAAGATTCTTGCCGCCGCGCCGGGCGTCCTCGAGTTTGAAGTCATCTCTTCGGGCGACGCCGCAAAGCTGCTCGAACCCTGGCTCGGCAAGGGGAATGCGCAATCGCTGAATGTGCCGGCGCTGATCGAATTGCGTTTGAGCGAGGACGGCCGGCGAAATATCGGCGGACTTTCCGAAAGCCTGCGGTCGATAGCGCCGGGGCTGGCGATCGACGATCACGCTGGCTGGAATGATCGCCTCGCCGCCGCCGCGCGCTCAGGCCAGGCGCTCGCTTTTTCCGTCTTTGCGCTGATCATGGGCGCTGCTTGCGCAATTTCAATTTTCGCCGCGCGCGCCGGCCTTTCCGCCAACGCCGAGGTCGTGTCGTTGTTGCATCTTGTCGGCGCGACCGACGCCTTCATCGCCAACGAGGTGCAGCGGCGCTTTACCGTGATCGGCCTGCGCGGGTCCATCATCGGCGTTGCGACGGCGCTGTTTTTGTTGAGCCTCTTTGCGCTCGCGACCCGCGCCCGGGGCGCGGAGGGCTTTCTCCTGCCCGGCCTTACGATCGGGCCGGGTCTTGCGATCCCGCTGCTCGCGGTGCCGATCGCCATCTGTTTCGTGACCGCGGTTGCCGCCCGGCTGACGGTCATGAGAACGTTGCAAGAGACGTACTGATCGGGGTTCGGCAGCCGGATTCCCGGCCGGCTGGACCGGCTCGCTGCAATAAGGCTATCGTCCGCATCGCTGGGGTGAGGAGGGAATGCGATCGTGCAGCGCCTGCTGTTTGCGGCTGTCATTCTGGCGCTGGTCTGGGGCGCTGGGCTTCTCGTGTTCGTGGCGGAATTGCCGCGGCCGGCGAACCGTCAGCCGGCGCCCGCCGATGGCGTCGTCGTGTTTACCGGCGGCGGCGACCGCGTCGCGTCCGCGATGGCTCTCTTGAATGACGGGGCCGGCAAGCGCCTCCTCATCTCCGGCGTCAACCCCAATGTCACCCGCCCGGTGATGGCCGAGATGTGGCCGGGCGAGCCGGCGCTTTTCGATTGCTGCGTCGATCTCGGCCTTGAAGCGCGATCGACCGAGGGCAATGCGAGCGAACTTGGCGACTGGACGCGCGCGAACGGCTACAAATCGCTGATCCTGGTGACTTCCGAATATCATATGCCGCGCGCGCTGATCGAGGCGCGCGATCGGCTGCCCGACGTTGCGATCACGCCTTATGCCGTGGCGTCCGGACATCTTGGCGCGAGAGGGCGGCCCTATTCCGCCGCCGGCTGGAAACGCATCGGCGGAGAATACGCGAAATATCTGGCGGCGCGCGCCAAGACGATTGTCACCTGATCAAGCTCTTCGCTTCTATCCGGCAGGCTCGGACCGATGACCCTTGCGCGCGCTCATCTCTTTACGGCGTTTATGGTCGTGCTGACCGCTTTCATGGGTATTCTTTGCCTGCCCGCGCTCATCGACAGGCGCGCCGCGCGCGTCGTCACCAGAGCCTGGGCGCGCATCGTCCTCGGCGGACTGAAATCCATTTGCGGCATCGGCTACCGCGTCATTGACCCTGCGAACATTCCTTCAAACCCCGCCATTATTGCCTCCAACCACCAGTCGATGTGGGAAACGATCGCGCTGCTGGCGCTGCTGCCGCGGCCGGCGACCGTTTTCAAGAAGGAACTGTTGCGCGTCCCGATTTATGGGTGGTGGGCGCAACGGACCGGCGTTCCGGTCGATCGCGCGGGCGGCGCCAAGTCGCTGCGGCGGTTGCGGCGGGAAACCGAACGCCACATTGCGCGCGGCGATCAGATTGTCGTCTTTCCCGAGGGAACGCGCGGACCGCCGGGCGAACTCGGGCCCCTGCAGCCCGGCGTCGCCGGAATTTATCTTGTCGCCAACGCGCCGGTGACGCCGGTCGTCCACAATTCCGGCGACTTCTGGCGCCATCCGGGACCGCTGAAGACGCCGGGCGTCATCACCATCAGATTCTTGCCGTCAATTCCGCCAAAGCTCGGCCGGCGCGCTTTCATGCCCGCGCTTGAAGCCGCCCTGCGACAGTCCCCGGTTGAATGCGCCCGCCGGTCCGCCGATCGATGAAGCCGATTAGAGCGGGGCGCAATTAATCCGTATTGGACACGAACCTCGTTCCGTCATGCTGACGAAAGTCAGCATCCAGAGCCGCGAGGG
>JBGTLL010000176.1:0-15093 GCA_041744115.1 Parvularculaceae bacterium
GCGGTTGATTTCGCTCAGGGGGCCCGCACGAACTGGACGATCAAGCCACCTTCTGTGTGCGATTGGACGCTGAGCTGCATCTCGCCGAGGTTCATCCAGAGGCCGCCTTGCAGGTGGGCAAAGACCGCCACGGCGAAGAGCACGGTGAGGGCCATAGCCCCGAGCAGGGTGTTGTTGCGGAGAAGTGTCCCCTTGGTCATTGGTCCGGTCCTTGGTCGGAAGTGAGGAATGGGTGGGGCGGGCAGGAAAGGGTCAGTTGCCTTTTTCGAGGTCGCGGAATTCCTGGCGCAGGCGCCATTCGTCCGATGTCACGGTGCGCTCGATATTCTTCAGGCGCTCTTCGAGATCCATGAAGGAGTACTTGATCGTGCCGAACGTGGCGCGCGGGCGGTCGGATACGCCGCGCCAGAACGCATCTTCATCTGCCGAAAAGTTGCCGTAGCCAATCGGGGCCCGCGGCGTGATCATGCAGATGACGATATAGGCGATGATCGCAACCGGTCCCATCATGAAGAGGGTCAGGAGTACCGTCAGGACACGGACGAGAACCGGCTCCCAGCCAAAGCGTTCGGCAATGCCGCCGCACACGCCGGCGATGACGCTGTCCTTGCGGGACCGGTAGAAGCGCTTGGGGTTCGGGGAGGTGTAGGGATCATAGGGGCGGGACATGTTTGTGTCTCCTATTCGTCGAAAGTTGAGCGGGTCGGGCGCGGCGGACGCCGCAAGGTGTCCGCCTCCGATTTGTCGAGCAGGGCTTCGAGGGACTCGATACGGCGCTCCATCGCCTTGGCGGACCGCCACAGGTCTTCGAGCATCCGCTCATCATCCGGCTGAAGGGTCTTCTGGCGCCGCCACATGGTGACGTAGTGCAGGATCATGCCCGGAAGGATGATGAACAGCGCAACCGTGCCGGTGATGGCGATAAGGACGACGGAAGCTTCGTCCATCAGGCTTCTCCCTCAGCCCGGCGGGCCTGGGCATTGGCGCGGCTTTCCGCAATCAGGCCCGGCGTGCAGATGACCGCCAGGAAGCCGAGGAGGCAGACGAGTGATACCAGCATCGATCAGCCCTCCGACTTCTTCGCGGGCGCCTTGCCCTTGCGGGCTTTCAGGGCGGCGAGTTCCTTCTCGACCGACTCGTTCTGCTCAAGCTCGGCGAATTCCTGCGCGAGGCTCGGCTCGTGGCCGCGAATGGTGTCAGCATAGGCCTCCATCTCGTCGACCTTGCGCTCAAGGTTGGCATAGCGCGCGATCGCTTCGTCGGCGCGCCCGTCATAGAGCTGGCTGCGCATGCGGATGCGTTGCTCGGCCGACTCGCGGCGCATCACCAGGGCGCGGTGCTTGGCTTTCGCTTCATCCAGTTTTGCCTGCAGCTTGGTCAGGTCTTCCTGGCGCTTGGCGAAGGCCTCGTCGGCGAAGCCCATGGCGGAGACGCGGCGTTCGATTTCGGCTTCCGCCTTCTGCTTGGCCAGCAACGCGCCGCGGGCGAGGTCCTCGCGGCCCTTGTCGATGGCCAGTTCGGCCTTGGCGGCCCATTCGTCGCGTGTGGTCGAGAAATGGACGATGTCGCGTTCCATCTCTTTCTTATCGTCCATGGCGCGGGCAGCCGAGGTGCGCACTTCCACCAGCGTGTCTTCCATTTCCTGGATGATGAGGCGAACGATCTTTTCGGGATCCTCAGCCTTGTCGAGCATCGCGTTAAGGTTCGAATTGACGATGTCGGTCAGTCTTGAAAAAACGCCCATGTCATCCTCCCCTAAAAGATAATCGCGCCGAGCACGAAACCAATGAGGAAGGCGCCCCAGGCGAATCCCTCGCGACCGCGGCAGGCGCGGCGGAATCGCGTTTCCCAGTCGGAATCGCGATCCTCGTATCGGTAATAGCTCATCAACTCGTCTCCGGTTTCGGCCCTTTGGCGGGCGGTTTAGCCTCTGATTAACCCTTCCTTTGCGAGGACCGTGCCAACTTCATAGTTTTCAGATAACTATTTGTTTTTAAATACTTTTTTAAAACGCTTCTGGCGTGGGCTGGAAATTTATAGGTATTTCTCGCCAGCTTTGGTTTATTTTACCATGGATCATTGGTATATTCACCGATGGAAAACGCCCGCGAGCCGCCAGAACTGATCGGCCAGGCGCGCGCCTTTCTTGACGCCCTTGCGCATGCATCAGCCGCGGCGGCGCTCGACCGGCCGCTCCTCATTTGCGGCGAACGGGGATCGGGGAAGGAACTGATCGCGTCGCGCATCCACTTCCTGTCGCCGCGCTGGGAAGGCCCGTTCGTCAAGCTGAACTGCGCGGCGCTCGCCGAGGAACTCCTCGACAGCGAGCTCTTCGGCCACGAAGCGGGCGCCTTCACCGGGGCGACGAAGCGCCACGCCGGGCGGTTCGAGCGCGCGGAAGGCGGCACGCTCTTTCTCGACGAGATCGCTTCGGCGGGGCTTCGCATCCAGGAAAAGCTGCTGCGCGTCATCGAATATGGCGAATACGAGCGCGTCGGCGGCAGTGAAACGCGAATCGCTGACGTCCGCATTGTCGCCGCGGCGAATGTCGATCTCCGCTCGCTCGCCGCCGCCGGAAAGTTTCGCGCGGATCTGCTGGACCGGCTTGCTTTCGACGTGATCGCAACGCCGCCCTTGCGCGCGCGGCGGGAGGATATCCCGGTCCTCGCCGCGCATTTTGCGTCGGGGATTGCGCGCGAGATGGGCGCGCGCTTTGAGGGATTTTCATCCGGTGCAATGGCCGAGCTGCTGGCGCATGACTGGCCCGGCAACGTGCGCGAACTAAAGAACGCCGCCGAGCGATCCTTATACAGATGGATTGCGAAAGGCGGCGCCGGACCGGTCGGCGCCGTCGTCATCGATCCTTTCCCCTCGGAGCCGCGCGGATCGGCGAAGCCTGCCGATTTGCAAGAGGCCGAGACGCGCCCCAAAATCGATCCGCCAAGCGCTCGCTTCGACCTTCGCAAGGAACTGAATTCTGTCGAACGGCGCTGGGTCGAGGAAGCGCTGGCGGCGTCGCTCAACAATCAAAGGGAATCGGCGACGCGGCTTTCGCTGACCTACGACCAGTTTCGCGGCCTCATGCGCAAGCACAAGCTCAGCGCGGGTTCGCGCGCCGAGGTCGGCTGACTCGCCGGCTGGCGAATTTGTTGCAGTGCGGAACATTCGCGTTGTGACAATTTCACACAATATTCGAGCAGTCGAGAACTGCTGGGCGCGATCTAATCGCGTAGGAGCGCCAGTTTCCGCCAAATTCTCAAGCAGTCCAAGAATTCAGTTGCGGTTCGGATCACAACACAATTCGATGCGGTGCGCTCACGCGGTCGTGAACGTCAACACCCCTGAACCGGTTCCACCCGGCGGGCTCACAAGGGAAAGCAAAATCCATGAACCTCAAAAAAGTTGCGCTCGGCGGCTCGGCAATAGCAGCGATCGCCCTGATGGCGGGAACCGCGGCGAATGCGAGCCACAGCTGGAGCACCTATCATTGGGCGCGGACCTCGACGTCTTTCAATCTTCAGGTCGTCGACAGCGTCACGTCGGCATGGCAGTTCGAACTCACGACGTCCGTGTCGGAGTGGAGCCAGTCATCAAAGCTCAATCTGAATATCACCAGTGCGAACGATCAGCTGAAGACGCGCAAACAGTGCCGCATGGTCGCGGGCAAGATGCGCGTCTGCAACGCCGCTTATGGAAATAACGGCTGGCTCGGCCTGGCGTCCATCAACATCGACTCAAACAGCCACATCACGCAGGGTACGGCGAAGGTCAACGACACCTATTCAAGCTATTGGGCCGACCCCAACGAAAAGCGTCACGTGATGTGCCAGGAAATCGGCCATGTCTTCGGCCTCGATCATACGAGCGAAGACGGGTCGTCACAAAACACCTGCATGGATTACTCGAGCAGCCCGACCAGCATTTCGCCAAACGCCCATGATTATCAGCAGCTGGACACGATCTATAATCACGTCGATAGCTACAACACTTATTCGACGAGCAGTGCGCGCTTCGCAGCGAAGGTTGCTGCCGACGCCAGCGCCCTGCCGGCCGGCATTCCCACGGGCGCAATCCGCGTGAAGGCCAACAAATTCCACGAAGACTGGGTTAAATCAGACGGCGCCAACGGCTATTGGATCTTCCACGTCCGTCTCGCGCCGGCGAAGACGAAATAAGACTGCGCGTCATTTACGAAGAGAAGGGCCGCCGGAAATTCCGGCGGCCTTTTGGATTTCGCACGCCTACTGCTGGTCGTCCAGACATAATTATTGCAATGCGGAACAACCTATTTGGCGAAAATTGAGGACAATATTCCCGCATGCGCGCGATGTAGGGCGGCGTTCTAATTGCGCGTCCGTGATACTTTCCACCAATTTCAACCGGCTTGATGAGCGGCACTGTGCCCGGCGCAATCGGTGAAGGCATGTCCGATGTGCTGGCGATCATTATCAACGATGAAGACCGGGTCGGCGAATATTCGACCAACGACGCGGACGGCATTCGGTCGATTCGTTATAGCCTGCACCAGGACACGATCGGCGATTTCTCCGGCGCGCGCGGCGTTCATCGCAATGGCGAAATCATTGCGGCGACGGTCTGGGATATGTGGAAGGATTACCAGTCCGCGGGCGCAACACAAAACGACGCCTTTGACGACATCGTCGGCGGCATGAACTTCATTCCCGCCGCGCCCGATTACTTCGAGATGCGCGACGGCTTTCTTGCCCAGGCGCCGGCGGCGCGCGACTGCCTGATCTGGGCGGCGTTCGCGGCGCGCGGCATGGGCGTCGGCGGATCAATGAACTCGACCGGATCGTCGATCGTTGAATCGTTCAGCGTTCCTTCGACCTGCGGCGGCCCGCTGCCGACCGGACCGCGCCTGACGACCCTCACCGGGGTCGGCACGAGCCAGAATAGTTCACGCTGGCGGGCGACAATGACCGCGACCGTCGACAACGGTTCGGGAACGCCGCAGTCGGGCGTTGTCGTCAACATCTCGACATCGACAGGTGCGACGGGCAGCTGCACGACCGGCACATCGGGGACGTGTTCTGCATCGCTGTCGAATCTGAGGAAGTCGACAGTCGCCAGCGTCACCTTCACGGTGACCGGGCTGAACGGCAATTCGTCTGCCGCAGGCGTTCCAAAATCGGTCGTCGTCAACCGGCCGTAAACTGGCTCGCTGTGGATCGAGAACCGGCGGCGTCAGCCGCCGGTTTTTTCACAAGTGCAGTATCGCCGGCGGTTGTTTCAACTGCCCGCTCTGATATGTGTGCGCGCTTGATCCAGGGGGAATGAGCGGGCGCCTTTCAGCAATATGCCGCAAGAAAAAAACAACTCGCTAGACGCGCGGCTTGAGACCTTGCTGACCCGCGATCGCACCGCGCGATTCCAGCTGTGGCAGCCGCTCCTGCTTGCCGTGATCGCGGGGTGCGCGATTGTCCTGTTCGCGGCGGTTGCGCTGAGAGGCGCGGAAAAAGGCGCCGGCGGTTTCGCCCGCTTCATCCACGAAGTTGCTCAAGCGCCGCGCACCGCGCGCAAGCTGATTTATGACAGTGTGACGAATAACAACCCGTTGCTCGCCAAGACACAGCGCTTCGGGGGCCAGTCCGGATTTTCAATCGGGCGCCAAGCCGCGCCGGCTGGGTCGATGTTGGTGCTGGCGCGCTATGACGGCGATACAGACCGCGGGGTCATCGAAATCGTCAGCCTCGATGACGGAAAAATCAATCGTTCCTACCGACCGGACATTGACGACATCAATCAGCGCTCGCGGCTCGATGCGAAAATCGTCAATCTGAAGCGCGACTTTAACCCGCGACGCTATCTTCCCCATCACCCCTTGCCCGACGGCGCCGGCGCCCTGGTTTTTCACGGAATGGACTCGCCGCTCGTCAAGATCGACGTCTGCTCGCAAGTCGTCTGGACGCTCGACGGGGTATTTCATCACAGCATCGAGCGCGACGCCGGCGGCGATTACTGGGTTCCAGAAAACCTGAAACCCGCGGTCGTCAGATTTGTCGATGAAGATTTTAAGGATGACGCGATCGTCAAGGTTTCGCCCGACGGCGCGGTGATATTCCGCAAATCCGTGGCGAAGATCCTGATCGGGGCGGGCCTCGCCCATATCGTTTATTCGAGCGACGTTTACGACCCGGACCCCATCCATCTCAACGATATTCAGCCGGTCCTCGCCGACGGCTCCCATTGGCGAAAAGGAGATCTCTTTCTCAGCCTCAGAAACCCGTCGATGATTGCGCTCTACCGCCCATCGACGGATGAACTCATCTGGAGCAAACAGGGTCCCTGGCTGATGCAGCACGACGTCGATATCATCTCCGATCACGAGATTGCGGTCTTCAACAACAATGCCGTCGCCGCGCCGACGGGCGAACGGGTCCTCGGGGCCAACAACGTGCTCGTTTATGATTTTGCAACCGGCAAGACGCGTTCGCCCTTTGAAGCGGGCTTTGAACGAAATCGTATCCGCACGAAGTCGAACGGGCTTTTCCGCGTTCTTTCCGACGGCACGGTGATGGTTGAGGAGCAGAATTACGGCCGTCTCATTGCGATCGACACCACGGGCGCCGAGCGCTGGAGTTACGTCAACCGCGCCAAGGACGGGCGCATTTACCAGCTGGGCTGGTCGCGCGTGATCGAAGCCGAAAGGTCGGCGGCCCTCAAAGCTGCGTATGAGAATGCCGCGTGCGAAGCGCAATAGCGGCCGTTGGCTTTCGCCGTCCGGAGATCCGGCAGCCGCCTCCCTTCGTCAATCCTGCTTTTCCCAGCGACCCCGCGGCGATTGCTTCCAGTAGGTCGCATCGTGCCCGGCGGCCTTGACGTTCGTCCAGAAGGCGCGCGCCGCCGCCACAGCCGCTTCGTCGCCGCCGTCGAAAATCGTCACGCAGCGCACGAACGAACCGATCGCGTTCGCGTCCGCCGCCGCATTATCGACCAGGAATAAAAGATCGGCGCCGTTCGGAACGTCTGCGCTGTCAGTCAGGAAGACCGGCTGCGCATCGGCGCGCACGATCTCAGCCGAATGCGGTACAAAAGCTTCATCATTATAGGTCCACAAAAGATCGTCGAGCCGGCTCACCGCCGCGCGCGTCCCGCATCGTACGACCGCCTTCCAGCCGCGCTCCAGCGTCTTTTCGAGGAGGCCGGGGAGGACGGATTCAAGACTCGCGCGTTCGAGGTGATAGAAAAGGACTTCGGTCACCGCCGGCCTCCGTTCGCCGCCGCCATCGCAACCGCGACCGCGCGTTGCGCTTCGTCGCCTGCCCCGAGCTTTTCGATCACCGATCGAACGTCGCCCGCGCTCTTGTTCTGGCTGAGCTTGGCCTTTGTTTCGATTGTATCGATCGCGATTTCGAAGGCGACAATGCCATTGCGCAGCCGTCGCAGTTTATCCGCTGGCAATTTTGCAATCGTCCAGATCTTGCCGTCATTCAGGTCATGCCGGCGGCGCTCGTGCAAGCCGGAGAGTTCAGAAAGTATCGCATCGATCGCCGCCTGATCGTCGATGACGCGGCCGAGACCGCCGACATGCGCCGCCGAATAGTTCCAGGTCGGAACTTCCTCGGCGTCGCCATACCAGTCTGGCGAAACATAAGCATTCGCGCCCGTAAACACCGCCAGATGGCGGCGACCGTCCAATATCGCGGCATGCGGATTGGCGCGAGCCAGATGCCCGCGCAGAATGCGGCGAGACGGGTCGCCGATCATCGGCAGGTGCGAGATGACGGGGCGGTCGCCTTCAATCGTGATCAGCGCCGCAAAACCGTCGCGCGAAATGAGATCGAACGCCGCCTGTGCGTCATTGAGCCGAAAGGCGGGCGGCGTGTACATCTACGATTCGTAATTGGCCCGGACAAATTCGTCGAGGAGGCGCACGCCGTAACCGGAACCGCCTTTCGGGCAAATCGGCTTGTCTTTCTGGTTCCACGCCATCCCCGCGATGTCGAGATGCGCCCAAGACTGATCTTTTTTTACAAATCGGCCGATAAACGCCGCCGCCGACGAAGACCCCGCGTCTTTGCCGCCCGTGATGTTTTTCATGTCGGCGACGTCGGACTTGATCATGTCGTCATGCGCTTTCGTCAGCGGCATCCGCCAGACACGATCGCCCGTCGCCTCGCCCGCTGTCAGCAACTGGTCGGCAAGCCTGTCGTCCCGTGTAAACAGACCCGCATATTCATGGCCAAGCGAAATGATGATGGCGCCGGTCAACGTTGCAAGATCGACGATCGCTTGCGGTTTGTATTTTTCCTGCGTCCACCAGATCGCATCGGCGAGAACGAGACGGCCTTCGGCGTCCGTGTTCAGAACTTCAATCGTCTGACCGGACATCGACTTGACGATATCGCTCGGGCGCTGCGCATTCCCGTCCGGCATGTTTTCAACGAGACCGATGACGCCGACGACGTTCGCCCTGGCCTTGCGCCCGGCAAGCGCAGCCATCGCGCCGGTGACGGCCCCGGCGCCCCCCATGTCCCATTTCATGTCCCACATGCCTTCGCCGGGCTTCAGGGAAATGCCCCCTGAGTCAAAACAGACGCCTTTGCCGACGAGGGCGGCGGGCGCCGCGCCTTTTTTGCCGCCCATCCACTCCATGGCGACCAGCCGGCTTTCCCGGGCCGATCCTTGGCCAACGCCGAGCAGCGAACCCATGCCGAGCTTCTGCATTTCCTTGACGCCGAGCACAGTGACGACGACGCCAAGCGCCTCGAGCTCCCTGCAACGCGCCGCAAAACTCTCCGGGTAAAGAATATTTGGCGGTTCGGCGACGAGATCGCGCGTCAGCGCGACGCCATCCGCGATTTTCTCGAGGTCGGAGAATTTCGTTTTTGCATCCGTTGCAGGCGTAACGACCGTGATCTTCTCGAGCGCTGGCTTCTCGTCTTTCTCCAGGCGCGTGCGATATTTATCGAACCGGTAACAGCGAAGCAGAGCGCCGAACGCAATCCGCGCCGCGATCTCGCCTGCCCCGATCCTGTCCGAAGCAAATCCGTCGAGCACGAACGTCGCGGCCTTCTCTTGCGTCTTCAACAGCGGCGCGACGCCATTTCCGCCCACGCTTTCCGCTTCAAGCAGCGAGAAATCCGCGCGCTTGCCGGCGCCGACCATGACGATGCGGGCAGCTTCAGCGCCGGCCAGGCCGATGAGTTCCAGCGTCTGGCCTTTCTTGCCGCTGAAATTCGCCGACTTGATCGCCTTCGCCAGGGCGCCTGATGTCGCGTCGTCGAGCGCTCCTTGCGCCGCCGACGGCTCGCCGCCTTCAAACGAAGGAACAATCAACACGGCGCCCGTCGACGGCGCGGCTTTTGAAAACGCGATCTTCATGCTGGTCCTCATTGTCGGTAACCGCATTCAGGCTCGAAACTGCTTCCCCGGCAGCTGAATGCGTTTGATGGAAAAGGCCGCAAAACCTATTCGTTCCGCTTTCGACTGGCAACAGGCGGCTGCATCGACGTTTGCCGCGAATGACCCTAAAAGCCGCATTGCGGGGTGCTCACGCGCGCCGCCGGCCGCTCCCGGGAATCGAATTGAAAAGCCTCGATCAGTACATCCTGCGTCAGATGTGGACGCCGTTTGTGTTTGCGACAATCGTCGTCACCGCGATTGTGTGGCTGACGCAAAGCCTCCAGCGCATCGACATCCTGGTCGAGCACGGGCAGACGCTGACGATGTTCGGCTGGCTGACCTTGCTCATCGTGCCAAGCCTTCTCGCGGTCATCATTCCATTCGGCCTGTTCGCCGCCGCGATTTTCGCGCTGCACCGCCTCCATTCGGACAGCGAGATCGCCGTCATGTTCGCGGCGGGAGTGAGCCGGTCGGATGTCGCGCGCCCGATTCTTCTGATTACGGCGATCGGCGCCCTTGCGACGTTGTGGATCAATATTGACCTGATGCCGCGCAGCTACCGGCTCCTCAAGCAGGAAATCGCCGATATCCGCGCGGACTTTGCGTCCGCGGTGCTGAGGAGCGGCGAGTTTTTGACCGTCGCCGACGGCTTTACCGTTTATGTGGAGAATGCCAAGCCCGGCGGCCAGTTCTCGGGCCTCCTCATCCACGATTACCGCGACGGCGACCACGCCGAAACCTATATGGCGCAGAAAGCGCTAATGCGGGAGACCGGCATCGGCCCGGTTCTCTATCTGTCGAACGGGAATATCCAGCGCGTCAATAACAAAACCGGCGAGGTTGAAATCGTATTCTTCGACAGGACCGCCGTGAATATCGGCCAGATTGACCGCGACACGGACGTTCTCCAGCTTGAAATGACGGAACGCTATGTCGGCGAACTGTTCAATCCCGACCTCACGCAATCCTATGACCGGGAAAACGCCGTGCGGCTGATCGGTGAAGGCCACGGCCGCCTGGCGTCGCCGCTCTATGCGTTCGCCTATGTCCTCATCGCGATTTGTGCGCTGATCGGCGGTCCTTATGACCGGCGCGGTTATGCATTCAGGATCGTTGTCGCCTGCGCCGCTGTCGGCGCCCTGCGTGTCGCCGGCTTCATCTTGCAGGGCGAAGCCTCCGAGATGAAACAATTCTGGATCATCTACGCCGTGCCGGCCGCGGCGATAGCACTCACGGCGCTGCTGATCGCCGACATCGTCCCGTCGCGCGGGCGCAAGACGTCCGGTGAAACCGGCGAACCGGATTCGTAAAATGCCGCCAGCCACCCTCTTCCGCTACATTGTCGGGCGAACCGCGTTCGCGGTGATCGCGCTGTTCGCCGCGCTCGCCAGCATGGTGCTGCTCGTCGATCTTCTCGAAAATCTGCGTTACGCGTCAAAAGTCAGCGGCGATTTCGCCTTTGCATTGCAACTGACGCTTCTGAGAACGCCGGCGCTTGCGCAAACCATGCTGCCATTCGTTTTTCTGTTCGGTTCAATCTGGATGTTTTCCCAGTTCAATCGCCGCTCCGAACTCGCCGTCATGCGGTCGGCCGGCCTGTCGATCTGGCGTCTGATCGGTCCGGCCGCATTGCTTGCCGCTTTCAGCGGCTTTGTCGTCATCGTACTGATCGACCCGATGTCGGCGCGAATGATGGCCTTCGGCGAAAAAATGAAGAATGACATTCGAGGCCAATCGTCGAGCCTCGTCCGGGTTTTCGGGGACGGCATCTGGCTGCGCCAGCGGGACGAGGCGGAGGTTTTGCTCATCAATGCGGCGAGTTTCGACGCCGACCGCGGGGCGTTGAAAAATGTAACGATCTGGCGGCTGTCGCCGGACGCCGCCTTCGAGGAGCGCGTCGATGCGCCGGAAGCGGTGCTGTCGGGCCGCACAATCGAACTTCGCGACGCGCGCATGAAGGCGGCAGGCGATCAATTTTCGCAACGAACCCCGCTCTACTCGATTCCGACGCGCCTGACGCTCGCCGATTTGAGGGAAAGCGTTCCGCCGCCGGAATCGATGTCGGTGTGGGACCTGCCGCGGTTCATTCTCCTCGCGGAAGCGGCCGGTCTTTCGACGGTCCGCTACAACATCCGATTTCACGATCTGTGCTCGACGCCTCTAAAGCTGACGGCGATGGTCCTCATCGCCGCAATATTCTCCGTAGGGCCGATTCGATCGGGCGGGTTTGGACGCCTTGCGATCGCGGCGGTCGGCAGCGGCTTTGTGCTTTATGTGCTTTCCGAGCTGTCGAGCGCACTAGGCGAATCAGGGATTGCGCCGGCGCCGCTCGCCGCCTGGACACCTGCGATTGCGGCGTCGATTGTCGCTGTTTCGTTGCTGATGCGACACGAAGAAAGCTGAACATCGGCTGCGCGTTCGTTTTGCGCAGGCGCCCGTGGACCTCTTATGGCGGCTCAGCTAACCATGGCAAAGTCTTGATTTCCCGATCGACCGAGGGAGGCATCTTGTTCACGTCCCGATTGATCGCGCGCCTTCTGGCGACGTCGGCTTTTGCTGGCGTCGGCGTGGTCGCCGAAGCGGCGGCGCAGGACGCCGCCGCCCTGTCGGCGGGAAACCGCGTTGAAACGCCCGCGCCCGAAGGCGACCCTCAACGCATCCTTTTTGAAGCGGAAACGGTGACGCGCGTCGCCGATGAAAGCCCGATTGTCGCTGAAGGAAATGTACGCGCCTATTTCGGCGAACGATATCTGCGGGCGGACAGACTGAGTTACGATCCCGCGACCGACATTGTCATCGCCGAGGGCAATGTGTCGATCACTGACGAGACGCTCGAAACGGTTTTCGCGGGCCGCGTCGAACTTACCGGCGATCTTCGCGACGGTATCGCCGAGAATTTCAGTGCGCTGCTGGATGAAAACGCCCGCCTTGCGGCGGAATCGGCGGTTCGTGAACAGGGAGCGAGAACGCGCCTTCGCAACGCGGTCTACACCGCCTGCGCGGTCTGCTCGAAGGACGGCGACGAAAAGACCCCCACATGGCGGGTGAAAGCGCTGCGCGTGACGCGGGACGAGGAACGAAAAGTCGTGCGCTTTCAGCACGCGTTTTTCGAAATCAAGGGCGTCCCGATTCTCTACGCGCCTTTCCTGCAGGCGCCAGACCCGTCCGTCGAACGGCAGTCCGGATTTCTGACGCCGCTGATCGGCGCTTCCTCGCGCCTTGGTTTCAATCTCGAGATTCCCTATTACCTCGCGATTTCCGATCACCAGGACGCGACATTTTATCCGAAATACACGTCGGACGACGGCGTGTTGTGGCAAGGCGAATATCGGCGCCGCGACGAGAGCGGCTACCACGTCCTGCAGGGCGGTTTCATCGGTTTCGACCCGGAGCCGACCGATGTCGACGTGCCGGGAAAGCGCTGGCACGTTTTCGGCAAAGGGCATCGCAATTTCGGCGACCGGATCCAGATCGGCTATGACGTGGAGCGGGTTTCGGACGACACCTATCTGCGTCGGTATGACGTGCAGCGCCGCGGCGATCTCCGCAAGGAACTCGACACCTCGCTGACGAACCGGCTGCGGACCAACACCTATCTGCGCTGGGGCGATCCGAATACGGAATTTCGCGCCGACAGCTATACGTTCCAGGACCTGCGAACAGTGACAATCTGCGATCTGTCGAACGGAGAACGCGTGAGCGTCAGCACATCGACCTGCGGTCCGCTGCTCGGAACCGATCCGAACGTCCAGCTCGCGCCTGAAATCGCGAAACTCACTCCCTACGTGCTGCCAATTCTGGATTTCCGGCATTTGTTTTCGACGCCCGAAATCGGTGGGAATGCGACGATCAACGTCAATTTTGCGTCGCTGCAGCGGACGGGCGGCGTTGACTCCCGCCGCTTGACCGCAAGCGCGCTGTGGGAACGCGAGCATATCACGTCCGGAGGCCACCGCTTCAACGCATTCGCCGAATTGCGGGGCGATCTCTACCGTTACGAAGACCTCAACGAAGGCACGGAGAACCGCCAAGGCGTTGCCGATGACAACCGCATCGACGGCCGCTTCGCGCCCTCGGTCGGTCTTGAATGGTCGTATCCCCTGACGCGGCGTCTCGCTGGCGCGCGCCTTTTTGTCGAGCCGCGCGTTCAGCTTGTCGCCAGCCCCTCCGACCGCAACGGCGTCAATATCATCAACGAGGATTCGCAAAGTGTCGAGTTCGATTACGCCGGTCTCTTTCAATACAACAAGTCGACCGGCTTCGACGCTTTCGAGGACGGCCAGCGCATGAACGCGGGCGTCGCCGTTTCCGCCGTTCTCGACAACGGGATCAGCATTGAAGGCGAAATCGGCCAGCAATTCCGCCTTCAGGAATCCAGCGCTTTCGACCGTTCGACGGGGCTTGGCGATGAAAGCTCCGATTATGTCGGCTCGCTGAATATCCGGTACAAAAATGTCATCGGCGTTGAGAACCGCTTCCGGGTTGCGGACGATGACGGCTCGCTGAAACGCGCCGAGTCGATGGTCTTTCTCAATTTCTGGCGGCTCCGCGGCAATGCGAGTTACGTGCGGCTCACCGATGAAGTCTCGATCGGCGGCGAGCGGCGGCGCGAGGAGCTCAACGCGCGCCTGAATTTCAAGCTCACGAAAAACTGGTACACGGGCGCCGGCTGGCGCGAGGACCTCGAACTGGATCGCACAATTCGGCAGGACTTCATCCTCGGCTACCAGGACGAATGCTCGCTCTTCGAACTGACTTACCGCCGGGATCGGACCCAGGATCAGGGCCTCGAGCCGGATAACGCTTTCCTTGTCCGGTTCACGCTGCGATCACTGGTGGAGTAGTAGGGAAACGGCGTTAGTTGCGCCCACCCTATTTTCGTCTATTTTCCGCGCCAGTCAGTGGGTCGAGCGGCGGCGGGCCGACGTTGGAGCAAGTGCGCGTGAACAAGCAAACAGTAGATTACCTTTTCAAATCAACGGCTCTGGCGATAATTTCCGGCGCTTTTCTGTTCGGCGCAGCTGCCGCCCAAGCGCCCGCAGACGATCGGGAGGGACTGCCGGCGTCTTATGACGGCCCCGCGAGCGCCGTTGCCGCCGTTGTCAACGACACGGTGATCACGACCTTCGATGTCCAGCAGCGAATGAAATTGATGCTGCTTTCCGCGGGCGGGCGGATCACACCGCAGATGATGCCGCAATTGCAGCGGCAGGCGTTGCGCGACCTTGTCGAGGAGCAATTGAAGTTTCAGGAAGCCAAAGAATTTGAAATGAAGGTCGAAGATGCCGAGATCGACGGCGAACTGAAGGCGATGGCCGGCCAGACCGGCCTTTCGGTCGATCAGCTCCAGGAGGCTCTGCAGGCCGAAGGAATTTCGATCGCGACGCTGAAGACGCAGATCGAAGCGCAGATCGCTTGGCCGCGTCTCGTTCAGGGGAGGTACGGCAAACGCGTCCGCGTCAGCGACGATGAAGTCGAATTGACCCTTGAACGCCTGCGCGCCGACGCAACCCAGGAACAGATTCTTGTGTCGGAGATTTGCATCCCCGTACCGTCGCCCGATCAGACGCAGGCCTATTATGAAGGCGGGCTCCAGCTGTTGGAGCAGATGCGCCGCGGCGTGCCGTTCGCCGTCATCGCGCAGCAGTTTTCCGCGTGCACAACCGCCGCCGCCGGAGGCGACATGGGCTGGGTGCGCCCCGGCGAGCTTCCGGCCGAACTCGACGC
>JBGTLL010000177.1:0-21662 GCA_041744115.1 Parvularculaceae bacterium
CGCGCGCGCGATGAGGCTTCTCGGTCCGGAAGCGGCGCACCGCGCGACGGTGCGGCTGATGGCCTCGCCGCTGGCGCCGCGCTTCAAGGTGACGGGCGACAAGATGCTGGCGACTTGCGTCGCGGGTATCGATTTCCCCAATCCGCTCGGCCTTGCCGCGGGCTTCGACAAGAACGCCGAGGTTCCTGACGCGATGCTGCGTCTCGGATTCGGCTTTGTCGAGATTGGCGCCGTGACGCCGCGACCGCAGGCTGGCAATGAGCGCCCGCGCGTCTTCCGGCTGCGCGAGGATGAGGCCGTCATCAACCGCTATGGCTTCAACAACGAGGGGATCGAACGGATTGCCGCGCGACTGGCGCGGCGGAAAAGAAGCGGCGTCGTCGGCGTCAATCTGGGCGCGAACAAGGACAGCGCCGACCGCATCGAGGATTTCGCGGCGGGCGTCCGCCGGCTTGACGGACTTGTCGATTTCTACACGGTGAATATTTCCTCGCCGAACACGCCGGGGCTGCGCGCGCTGCAGGACAAGACCGTGCTCGGCGCGCTTTTGTCGCGCGTCATTGCGGCGCGGAACGCGCTTCATAAAAAGGCGCCGATATTCCTGAAAGTCGCGCCAGACCTCGCCGACGCCGACAAAGCCGACATCGCCGCCGCTGTCATCGACCATAAAATCGACGCCCTCATCGTCTCGAACACGACGGTTGCGCGGCCAGAATGCCTCAAAAGTCCGTATGCGTCGGAGCAGGGGGGGCTTTCAGGGAAGCCGCTGTTTGCGCCGTCCACCGCGCTGCTGAGGGAATTTCACGCGCAGTTGAAGGGCTGCATTCCGCTGATCGGCGTCGGCGGCGTTTCCTCGGTCGATGACGCCTACGCCAAGATCCGCGCCGGCGCCTCGCTCGTCCAGCTCTATACCGCGCTCATCTACAAGGGGCCCGCGCTCGTCGCCGGTATCGTCGACGGTCTGCCCGCAAGGCTGAAGGCGGACGGGTTCATGACCGTCGCGGAAGCGGTCGGAACCGGCTAGGCCTTGCGAGCCTCGCCGCCGCCGCTTAGCACTCGGGTCCATGCTCCATCTCTACGACAGCCTCGCCCGAGAAAAGCGCCCGTTCGTTCCGGCGGACGAAAAGCGCGTCACCATGTATGTCTGCGGGCCGACGGTTTACAGCCACGCCCATATCGGCAATTTCCGCGCCGCGGTCGTGTTCGATCTTCTTTTTCGCCTGTTGCGCCGCCGCTACGGCGCGGACGCGGTCGTCTATGCGCGGAACATCACCGACATCGACGACAAGATCATCAAGGCGGCGAAGGATAGCGGCGCGCCGATCGCCGCGATCACCGCGAAATATGCCGGCATTTACGACGAGGAACTCGGCGCCTTCAACGCGCTCCCGCCGACCTTGAAGCCGGCCGCGACCGGCCATATCGGCGAAATGACCTCGCTGGCCGCCCGGCTGATCGCTGAAGGGTACGCCTATGCGGCGGAAGGGCATGTCCTCTTTTCCGTCGCGAAGTTCGCGGATTACGGAAAATTGTCGGGCGCCGATACCGATGAAATGCTCGCCGGCGCCCGGGTCGAAATCGCTCCGTACAAGGAGAACGCGGCGGACTTCGTGCTGTGGAAGCCGTCGCAGGACGACGAACCGGGCTGGGAAAGTCCCTGGGGCCGCGGGCGTCCTGGCTGGCACCTTGAATGCTCGGCGATGATCGAAAAGGCGCTGGGGACGACGATCGATATTCATGGCGGCGGCCAGGATCTGAAATTTCCGCACCATGAAAACGAAATCGCGCAATCGTCCTGCGCGCATTCGGGCGCGCCGCTTGCGCGGTACTGGCTGCACAACGGCTTTCTGAAAATGGGCGCCGACAAGATGTCGAAATCGCTCGGCAATATCGCCCTGCCGCGCGACCTGTTGAAGCGGCATCATGGCGAGACCTTGCGCTTCGCGCTGCTCTCCGCGCAGTACCGCCAGCCGCTCGAATGGACGGACGATTTGATCGAGCAGTCGAAAAAACAGCTTGACCGCTTCTACCGCGTGCTGACGGAGGCGCCCGGCGGCGCGGCGGCGGCGCCGCCCGAAAGCATCCTCCTCGCGCTTGAAGACGACATGAACACGCCCGAGGCGATCGCCGGCCTCCATGAACTGCGCGACATCGCGATGCAGATGGAGGGCGCGCCGAAGGCGCGCGCCGCGGCGCGGTTGAAGGCCGCCGGCGAACTGATGGGATTTCTCAAGGCCGATCCGGAGGCATGGTTTAAATGGACGCCGGCGCCGGATGGTCTTTCCGCCGAGGCGATT
Source organism: Parvularculaceae bacterium (assembly GCA_041744115.1). Lineage (GTDB taxonomy): Bacteria > Pseudomonadota > Alphaproteobacteria > Caulobacterales > Parvularculaceae > Amphiplicatus. The sequence continues at coordinate 2,298 of JBGTLL010000177.1, forward strand.
GAAGAGAAGCTCGCGATGCGCACCGCCGCGCGCCAGGCGAAAGACTTCAAGGCGTCCGACCTGATCCGCGATGAACTCGCGGCGGAGGGGATCGTCATCGAGGATGGACCCGCCGGCGCGACGTGGAGACGGGGGTAATGCGGCTCTTCTCCCTCTCCGCTAACATTTTGGGGGAGAGGGTCGGGGTGAGGGGGCGTTGCCACGAGTCGGCGATCGCGACGCCGCCATTTTTCCAAAGGGGGAAGGGAATTGCGCACCGAGGCGGCTTCACTCAACATGCGGACAATGGCCTCCCTACCCACATTCCGCTTCCCGGCCACCGGCGCTCTGACGCGCGACATGCGCGCCGCGTTCGAGCAGACCGGCGTCATCATTCTCAAAGCCTTTGCCAGCCACGCCGAATGCGCGGCATTGAAGGCCCGCGCGTTCGAGCTGATCGACAGCTTTGACATCGACGCGCACCGGTCTGTCTTCTCGACAACGACGCAGTCGCACGCCGGGGACGACTATTTCCTGAATTCCGGCGACAGGATCAGTTTCTTTCTCGAGGAAGAAGCGTTTCGCGCCGACGGAAAGCCGCGGCGCCCCAAGCGCGAAATCGTCAACAAGATTGGGCACGCGCTGCACGACCTCGACCCGGTATTTTCCGCTTTTTCCCGTTCGAAGAAGATGGAGGCCGCCGCCCGCGGGGCCGGGTTCGCCGCGCCGCTCCTGTTGCAGTCGATGGTCATCATGAAGCCGCCCGGGATAGGCGGCGAAGTGACCTGCCATCAGGATTCGACGTTTCTTTATACCGAGCCGGAAAGCGCCGCCGGCTTCTGGGTCGCCCTCGACGAGGCGACGGAAGAAAACGGCTGCATGGAATTCATTCCGGGCGCGCACAAAGGCTCTTTGCGCCGCCGCTTCCGCCGGCTGGCCGAAGGCGCCGCGATGGAGCATCTGACGGACGCACCGTATCCGGAAGAAAGCCGCGTCGTCGCCCCGGCCGGCGTCGGCGATCTCGTGATCTTCTCAGGGCGGGCGCCGCATCTGTCGCGCGCAAACCGGTCGGCAAAGCCCCGCATGGCGTATACGCTGCACATGATCGAAAACAGCGCGCATTACCCCGCCGACAACTGGCTACAGCGCGGGGAAGGGATGCCGCTCAAGGGATTTTGAAGACGGCGCCGCTGCGGCGAAATACGTCCGTCGTCAGATATTTGAGGCCTGAATCGACGAGCAGAGTCGCAACCCGCGCACCTTGACCGAGCCGCGTGCCGATCTCGATCGCGGCGATAACATTCGCCCCCGACGACGTTCCGGCGAACAAGCCTTCTTCGCGCGCCAGGCGGCGCGCCATCGCCTCGGCGTCCGGACTCGGCACGGCTATGATCGAATCCATAAGGCCGTCGCGCCAGAGCGGCGGACGATAACCGACGCCGATACCTTCGATGCGGTGAGCGCCCGGCGCGCCTCCCGAAAGCACCGCGGATTCGCCCGGCTCGACGGCGATAATTTCGACAGCCGGGTTTTCGCGTCGAAGGACCGCCGCAACGCCCTGCAGCGAAGCGGAGGTTCCAATCGACTGCACGAACGCATCGACCCGGCCTTCGGCTTGCGCCTGGATCTCTTCTCCCATCGTCCGGTAGCCGGCGATCGAATCGGCATTATTGAGCTGATCGGTCCAGTATGCGCCGGTCTCGCGCCTGATGCGCTGAGCTTCGGCGATCATGGCTTCGATCAGAGGCTTGGTGATCCGCCGCTGATCGCTCCTGATGATCGTGAGGTCGGCGCCGAAGGCCGCCATCTGCGTCAGTTTTTCTTCGCTGAAGGCGTCGGAAGTGACAATGCTGAGACGATAGCCCTTCACGGCGCAGACGAGCGCGAGCGCGGCGCCGGTGCTGCCCCCCGTATATTCGACAACGCGGCCGCCGGGCGTCAGTCTCCCATCGCGCTCGGCGGCGGCGATCATCGCCTGCGCCATCCGGTCTTTCATGCTGCCCGACGGGTTCACGCCCTCGACCTTGACGACGATCTCGGCGCAGCCCGATGGCGGTATGCGCCGGAGCCTGACGAGCGGCGTTCCGCCGATCGCTTCGAGCACGCTGGCGCGGGTCAGCACACTCATCGTAGGGTATTTTCATGCATATACAATTAATGTATATACAACAAAATGACCGGCGCCAAGAAGACACTGCGGAGCGATGCAAAGCGGCTTCTCGCCGATTGCCCCGGCTGGTCGAGCCGGCTCGCGGCGCGGCGCATCGCGCAGTTCATGGACGCTGAGATGCGCGCATCGGGCCTTTCAGCGGCGCAAACAGGGCTATTGTCCCTCATCGCCGCGGCTGACGACGACACGCATGCCGCGCTCGCTGCGCGCGCCGGTCTCGATCCCTCGACCTTTTCACGCAATCTGAGGACGCTTGAGGCGCGCGGCCTCATCGAAATCGCAACCGTCGAGGAAGACTTGCGGCGGCGCGCCGTCTGGCTGACGGAAAGCGGCGCCCGGAGGCTGGCGGCGGCGATCCCGTTATGGCGGCGCGCGCAAGCAAAGTTTTCGCGTATGATCGATGCCGGGATTGCAATCCGTCTCGCGCAAAAGACGGCCGCGCTTTAGGTCGTTTTCCGGCGGAACAGCGCCTGCGCTTTTCATGAAAATGCGCTAGGGTTCAGACAAGAGGGCGCCCGCAATCGGGGGCCCCGCATCCGGGAGGGACAATATGAAAAAGTCCGCGACTATCGCATCCGCCATTTCGCTTGCCGCGCTCAGCCTTGCCGCGCCGGCGGTTGCCGAAGACGATCTTCGCGCCGCGATCGAGGCGGATTACAAGACCAATCTCGCCGGCCTGTTCGATTATTTCCATCGCAACCCGGAACTCTCGCATCGGGAGTTCAACACTTCGAAGCGGCTGGCGAAGGAAATCCGCGCGCTCGGGTATGACGTCACTGAAAAGGTCGGCGGAACCGGCGTTGTCGCGGTGATGAAAAACGGCGAGGGGCCGACGGTGATGATCAGAGCCGACATGGATGGACTGCCCGTCAAGGAAGACAGCGGGCTTTCCAACGCCGCGACCGTCACGCAGGAGGATATTGACGGCGTGGTGAAGCCGGTCATGCACGCCTGCGGCCACGACACGCACATTGCGTCGCTGGTCGGCACGGCGCGCCAGATGGCGGCGCGCAAAGACGCGTGGAAGGGAACGCTCGTCCTCATCGGCCAGCCAGCGGAGGAGCGCATATCGGGCGCGCGCGACATGCTGAAAGACGGCCTCTATACGCGTTTTCCAAAGCCCGACTACGCCCTCGCCTTTCATGTCGCGGCTGACCGGCCGTCGGGCACGATCGAGGTGCCGCTCGACATCGTCGGGGCCAGCGCCGACAGCGTCGATGTTGTCGTTCATGGCGTCGGCGCACACGGGGCCTCGCCGAACAAGGGCGTCGATCCTGTTCTCGTCGCGGCGGAGATTGTCGTGGCGCTGCAGTCCGTTGTCTCGCGCTCGATCGATCCGTTGCAGCCGGGCGTCATCACCGTCGGCTCCATTCATGGCGGCACGAAACACAACATTATCGGCGACCGCGTCGACATGCAGTTGACCGTGCGCTCGACCGACCCGGCCGTTCGCGCGCAGCTCCTTGACGGCATCGACCGCGTGGCGAAGGGGGTTGCGATTTCGATGGGGGTCCCGGAAAACCTGATGCCCGAAGTCATCCGGTCGCAAACCGAGCAGACGCCGCCGACGATCAACGATGCGGCGACGGCGGCGCTCATCAAAACAACGTTCACGGATCATTTCGGCGCGGACCGCGTCATAACGCCCCCGCCCGAAGGCATGGGCGCCGAAGATTTCGCGTTCTTCGTCACCCCGGAATCGGGCGTCAAGGGCGTCTATTTCAATGTCGGCGGCACGCCGGAAAAAGATCTTGCGGCGGCGCCGTCGCACCACTCGCCGTTCTTCAGGATTGAAGCCGAACCCGCGATCAAAACAGCGACCGAAGCGATGGTCGTCGCGGCGCTGGCGCTGTTCGGCGGGGATTAGACGTTCGCGGGCGCCGCTCAAAACCGCGTTAACCACCTATCTTGTTGATCGCCAAGAGAAACAAAAATCCGTCCCCCTCCCTTGCGTTGGCTTTATACTGCCGTCTTCGGCGGTTGGAGCGATGGTGCGGGCGATGGAGCGTCTGAAACTGGAAATGAAGTCTTGCGCGCGGCCAATCGCGCGCGCGGCCGGCGCGCGAGAGGACGCTTCGGCATGGTTAATTGGGCGCCCTTCCAGGAAGGCTAAAGGGGCGCCTTTTCGGGCTGGACCCGCGCGAGAAAAGCGAAAAAAACGAAAGCGCGCTCGCAGGAAAAGGCGCCCCTTTTTGCTCGCCCCGTCTGTGCTCGCCCCGTCGTGAAAACGCGGTCTCTGGAATTGGCGCCCGGGCCTCCTACATCCGGCGGCGACGAGACCCCGACAAGGAAACTCACCCATGATCCTGATCCGGAAAGCGATCGACCGCGGCCATGCCAATCACGGCTGGCTGGAGGCGCGCCATACGTTCTCGTTCGCCAATTACCGCGACCCTGATCACATGGGCTTCCGCAGCTTGCGCGTCATCAATGAAGATGTTGTGGCCCCGGCGGCGGGCTTTCCGCCGCATTCGCACCGCGACATGGAGATCATCACTTACGTCCTCGAGGGCGCGATTCAGCACCAGGATTCAACGGGCGGCGGCGGCGTGATCCGGCCCGGCGATGTGCAATATATGTGCGCCGGCTCCGGCGTCACGCACAGCGAGTTCAACGCCTCGAAGACGGAACGCGTTCACCTCCTCCAGATCTGGATTGTTCCCGACGCCGCGGACCGCAAGCCCGGTTATGACCAGAAAACCTACGGCGACGAGCGGCGCGGCGGCCTCAGACTTGTCGCCTCGGCGGACGGTCGCGGCGGCTCGCTGAAAATAAATCAGTCTACGGACGTTTTTGCAAGCATCCTTGACGAAGACGCCGTGGTCGAACATCGTTTTGCGAAGGGGCGCCATGGCTGGCTGCAATTGGCGAAGGGCGGGCTGGACGTCGGCGGCCTCGTCATGCAGGCGGGCGACGGCGCGAAGCTTTCCGACGAGACGGTTCTGTCGGTGAGGGCGCTGACGCCGGAGACGGAGTTTTTGTTGTTTGATTTGAACTGAATATGGCGGCAGGCCGCATTCATGCTGAGCGATCTCTACAGTGAAAAAATCCTTGAAGCGGCGGGCGCCATTCCGCCGGCGCGGCGGCTCTCCGCGCCCGATGCAAGCGCTGAGAGGACGAGCCGCGTCTGCGGCTCGCGGGTTGTCGTCGATCTCGCGATGAAAGACGGCGCCGTCGCCGATTTCGGGATGGAAGCAAAAGCCTGCGCGCTCGGCCAGGCGTCGGCCTCGATCGTTGCAAGGAACATCATCGGGGCCGGCGCGGACGATCTCTATCGCCTCCGCGATGAGATGCGTGCGATGCTGAAAGAGAACGGTCCGCCGCCATCGGCGCCTCGCTGGACGGACCTCGGATCGCTGATCGCCATTCGCGATTATCCGCAGCGCCACGCCTCGACGCTGCTGGTGTTCGAGGCCGTCTGCGCCTGTCTCGATGAATTAAGGGCGCGCGCGAACATCGCGGAAGCGTGAAGGCGCCGTCGATCACGCCGGCGTTACAAGCCCGAAAGACGAATGCGGCGCAGTTGATTCAATCCGTCGCTGGCCTATCTGAAGTGCAGCGAGAGTAGCCCTCGTCTCCCCCCCTCGGGTTGCTTGAGCTAGGCCGTCCGCGTCGAGTCTCTCCCCCAAGCGCGCGGGCGGCCGCCTTTCTTCCCTTGTTATTGCGCCGCCACGACCGCCGCTGGATGTGCGCCCGTTGTCGCGTCAGCTTCCTCGCGCAGCCATTTCTTGAAGGCTTTCACCGCGGCGTTGCGCGACTTCGAGGCCGGGTGAACGACATAATAGGAAAACGAAGACGGCGTCGTCAGATCGAACGGCGCGACCAGCCGCCCGGCCTCGAGATCGGCGAGCGCGATCGCCGATTTGGCGAGCGCCACCCCCTTGCCCGCGACCGCCGCTTCGATGACGAGACTCGACTGGTTGAACTTGGCGCCGCGTTTGGCGTCGATATCGCAGACGCCGGCGGCTTTCAGCCACATCGCCCAATTGGTGCTCGCCATGTCGTCCTGATCGGGGCTGCCGTCATGCAGCAGCGGGTGATGGGCGAGATCGTGCGGCGTTCTGATCGGATGCGCTCCCTGCAACAGGCGCGGGCTGCACACGGGAAGAATTGATTCCTCCATCAGCAGTTCAACCTCGAGGCCCGAATAGCGGCCGGCCCCGTACCGGATCGCGAGATCGATGTCGTCAACCGCGAAATCGACGACCTCCATGTCGGCCGAAATCCACACCTCGATCTCGGGCTGGCGCTCATGAAAGCGGTCAAGGCGCGGCACCAGCCATTTGGCCGCCAGCGACGGCGCGACCGACACGGTCAGCCGTTTGGAATCGCCGCGCGCCGTCAGAATGCGCGAGGCTTCCTCCAGCTTGTCGAACGCCTCGCGGAGGATCGGCAGGCTCGCCTGCGCGGCATCGGTGAGCAGGAGCGCGCGTTTCGTCCGTCGAAACAGCCGCCCACCAATGAATTCTTCCAGCGCCTTGATCTGCTGGCTGACCGCGCCCGGGGTCACATGAAGTTCTTCAGCCGCTTTAGTGAAACTTAAGTGGCGGGCTGCCGATTCGAAGACTTTGAGGGCGTTGAGGGGAGGAAGGCTCTTCATGAAATCCGCCAATAATCGAGAATTGACTGACCTGACCCTAAGCTCGTTCGCGAGTCTTGTCTTTAAGAAAAACTGACACGAAATCGTGAAGCCATGCGTCGATGCCAACTCAGGACCAAATCGGCCGCCAATCCATCGAACTTTAGCAATACTGACAGGTGGCTCAGGACTATTCGCTTCAATTTCAACCTACCTTCCCACCATATCTGCTTATCCACCACGCTCAAGAAAAAACAGCCAATCCTGTACGATTAGACCTGTACGATTAGAAAAACTGACATGAAAACCTTTCCAGCGTTCCACCACCTCGCCAACCGGAAAGTCGTCATCGCGGGCGGCGGCGAGCCCGCCGCCCGCAAGGCGCGGCTGGTCGCCGACGCCGGCGCGACGGTGGTTTTTGTAAGCCGCCTCTTCGATCCCGGCGTGGTCGCCGAGTGGGAAGGTCGCGCGGAATTTCGGCACGACGCAATCAGCGCCGAATGTTTCGCCGGGGCCGCGCTCGCCTTCGTCGCCGTCGAGGACGACGTCGAGGCTGCAAAGATCGCCGGATTTGCTCGTGCGGCCGGCGTTCCGGTCAATGTCGTCGATCGCCCCCTTCTATCGGACTTCACCACGCCGTCGATTGTCGATCGCGGCGATGTCGTGGTCGCTGTTTCAACCGGCGGCGGGGCGCCGGTTCTCGGCCGGCGCATTCGTGAAAAGATCGAGGCGCTGCTCCCGCCTCGACTTTCGGCGCTTGGACGTTTTGCGCGTTCGTTTCGCGGCGCTGTCGCCGCGCGCGTGAAGGCCGAAGATCGCCGCGATTTCTGGGAGCGATTCTTCGACGGCCCGCTTGCGAGCCGCGTCCTTGCGGGTGATGAAAAAGGCGCGCGCGAAGCGATGATCGCGGCCATTAATCGTCCGCAACCGGAAAGAGAAGTCGGCGTTGTCCATATCGTCGGCGCGGGACCCGGCGATCCGGAATTGCTGACGTTGAAGGCGCTGCGCCTGCTGCAGGCGGCGGACGTCATCCTCTATGACCGCCTCGTTGGCGACGGCATTATCGCTCTCGCGCGCCGCGACGCGCTGCGCCTTTATGTTGGCAAGGCGAAAGCCGATCACGCCGTGGCGCAGGAAGAAATCGAGCAGCGTCTCATCGAACTCGCGCGCGACGGAAACATTGTCGTCCGCCTCAAGGGCGGCGATCCGTTCGTCTTCGGCCGGGGCGGCGAAGAAGTTGATGCGCTCAAAGCGGCCGGAATCCCCGTTTTTGTGACGCCGGGCATAACCGCCGCAACAGGTTGCGCCGCCGCCGCTGGCATACCCTTGACGCACCGCGATTTTGCGCAGGCCGTCACCTTCGTCACCGGTCACGCCAAAGACGACGGCGAACCGGATCTTGACTGGGCGTCACTCGCGAGGCTCGGCCATACGCTGGTTGTCTATATGGGCGTCGGCAAGGCGGCGGCGATTTCGGCAAAGCTGATTGAGAACGGCCGCGCCTCATCGACGCCGGTCGCGGTCATCGAAAAGGGAACCACAGTCGATGAGAAAATACTGAAAGGCCGTCTTGCCGAACTTGGCGCGCTCGTTCGTGAAGGGCGGGTTGAAGGTCCGGCGCTCCTCATCATTGGCGAAGTCGCTCAGAAAGCCGACGGCCTGCGGCTTGAGGATCTTGCGGAGATGACCCGGAGAGCCGCATGAAAGCCCTCACTGCAAACCGCCTTTCGGACGGCGCCGTCCTTTATCTGGGCCACGACGACGCGCTGGTCGAACGCTTTGAGCACGCTGTGCTGTTCGACGATGCCGAGGCGAAGGCGAAATTGTCAAAATTAGTCGAGCGCGCGACCGTTATCGCCGCGGCGTATGTCATCGAAGCAGACGAAACGGGGCCGGCAGGCCGCGAGGCCTTACGCGAGACCATCCGCAGCAAGGGCCCGACGGTTCGCCGCGATCTCGGCAAACAGGCGGAGGCCCCGGATGAGCGGCTATAGGATTTTCGGCGACAGCGTCAGCGGCAATTGTTTGAAAGTGAAGTGGACGGCTGACCTGCTGGATCTCGACTACGAATGGATCGGCACTGACATTCTCAAGGGAGAATCGCGCACCGAGAAATTTCTTGCGCTCAATCCGGCTGGGCAGGTTCCTCTCGTCATTACGCCGGAGGGTCGCGCGCTCGCGCAGTCGAATGCGATCCTTTTGTTTCTTGCGGAAACCCATGGCGGCGATCTCCTGCCCCAAGACGCCTATGAACGCGCCAAAGTTTATGAGTGGCTGTTCTGGGAGCAATACAGCCACGAGCCCTACATCGCCGTGCGGCGCTTCCTGAAGACCTATCTTAAAAAAGCGGATGCGGACCTTGATCCGAAACTTCTGGAAAAGGGCCTTGCCGCGCTGGCGCGGATGGATCGTCAACTTGCCGGATCGGCGTGGATTGCCGTCGACGTCTTCACGCTCGCCGACATATCGCTCGTCGCCTATACGCGCGCCGCGCATGAAGGCGGGTTCGATCTCAACGCCTTTCCGGCGGTGAAGTCCTGGGTTGAACGCGTTGAAACGCGCCTCGGAATCGGATCGCTCTGATGTACCGCTATGACGAGTTTGACGAAACGATCGTGCGCGAACGAGTCGCCGAGTTTCGCGGCCAGGTCGGCCGCCGGGTAACGGGCGATCTGAGCGAAGAGGAATTCAAGCCGCTGCGGCTGATGAACGGTCTCTATCTGCAGCTTCACGCATACATGCTGCGGGTCGCCATTCCCTACGGAACATTGTCGTCGCGCCAGCTTCGCCAGCTCGGCCACATCGCGCGAAAATATGACAAGGGCTACGGCCATTTCACGACGCGTCAGAATATCCAGTTCAACTGGCCCGCGCTGATCGACGTTCCGGACATTCTCGGCGATCTCGCCGATGTCGAGATGCATGCGATCCAGACCTCCGGCAATTGCATTCGCAACATCACGTCGGATCCCTACGCCGGCGCAATTGCGAACGAAGTCGACGATCCGCGCGTGTGGTCGGAGATCATCCGGCAGTGGTCGAGCCTTCACCCGGAGTTCTCCTTCCTGCCGCGCAAATTCAAGATCGCCGTGACAGCAAGCGATCATGACCGCGCGGCGATTCGCGTTCATGACATCGGGCTCCGGCTGTATCGCAACGACACCGGTGATCGCGGCTTTGAAGTGATGGTCGGCGGCGGACTTGGACGCACGCCCTATATCGCCGCGACCGTCCGCGCGTTCCTTCCCGAAAAGCACCTGACCTCGTATCTCGAGGCGATCATGCGGGTCTATAATCGTCTCGGCCGACGCGACAATATCTACAAGGCGCGCATCAAGATTCTGGTCGCCGCCGATGGCATCGACGAATTCCGCCGGCAGGTCGAAGAAGAGTGGGCGACATCGGACAAGGAGCGGTTGGACGTACCGATTGATGAAATCCTTCGCATCCGCAGGCATTTCGCACCGCCTAAATTCGAACGGCTGCCGGAACAGAGCGCACTGCTCGACGCGGCGCGCAAAGAGAACGAAGCATTCAATCGATGGGTCGAAACCAACGTTCTCGTCCACCGTCAGCCCGGCTACGCGATCGCGAATATTTCGCTGAAGGCGATTGGGGAAGCGCCTGGCGACATTAGCGCCGCTCAGCTCGACATCGTTGCGGATCTCGCCGAGCGCTATTCGTTCGACGAAGCGAGGGCGACGCACGAGCAGAACCTTTGCCTGCCGCATGTGAAGAAAGACGATCTATTTGCTTTGTGGCTGAGGCTCGATGAAGCGGGGCTGTCGCCCGCCAATATCGGCCTTGTCAGCGACATTATCGCCTGCCCCGGCCTTGATTATTGCGATCTCGCCAATACGCGGTCGATCCCCATCGCGACACGGATCGCCGAACGCTTCGCCGACCCGGAAGAAGCCGCCGACATAGGCGAACTGAAGATCAAGATCTCAGGCTGCATCAACGCCTGCGGCCATCACCACGTCGGCCACATCGGCATTCTCGGTGTCGATAAAAAGGGCGAGGAATTCTACCAGATCATGCTCGGGGGTTCGGCGACGACCGACGCAAGTCTTGCCGCAATCACCGGACGCGCGTTTTCTTCAACTGAAGTCATCGATGCGATCGATCGGCTCATTCGATTTTACAAGGCCAATCGCCACGCGGGCGAGCGCTTTCTCGACGCCTATCGGCGGCTCGGGCCAGAACCTTTCAAGGAGGCGCTTTATGGCGACGCTGCGAGTCACTGACGGCCGCATTGCGGTCGATGAACGGCCGATCGGCGAGGAGATTACGCTCGCCGAATGGCGCGAGGGCGTCAGGCCCGAGGCCGGCCGGTTCGAACTTTCGGTTCCAAACGACGAAGACGTCGATGCGCTCGCCGACATCATCGCCCGCTTCGACGCCGTCATTCTCGAATTTCCGGATTTCAAAGACGGCCGCGCTTACAGCCAGGCGCGCATCTTGCGCGAACGCCTCGGATTCAAAGGCGAGGTCCGCGCGCGCGGCGCGGTCCTGTGCGATCAGGCGCTGTTCATGCTGCGCGCCGGGTTTGACGCGCTGGACATTGGCGGCGGCGATGTCGATGCTTTCCGGCGCGCGATCGCGGCCTATTCCGCGTTTTATCAGCCGGCGGCGGACGACGCGGTTCCGATTCGCCAATTGCGCGCCGCAAGGCGCCATGCCGCCTGACGCTGCCGATGAACGCCGCCGCCCTCGCCAAAGCTCCGATCGCGCCGCGCCCATGGCCGTCGCCGGCGCTTTCTTTGGAGGAACAGGCCGCGGCGTTCGACCGCGCGGCGCAGTCGATGACGGCCGCCGAAACCCTCGCCTCCGCGCTCGACGAATTCCGCGGGCGCATTGCGCTGGTTTCGTCTTTCGGCGCGGAATCGGCGGCGCTCTTGCACCTCGTTGCATCGGTCGATGCTTCAACGCCGGTCCTGTTCCTCGATACCGGCAAGCATTTCGTGCAGACGGTCGCCTATCGCGACGCGCTGGTGCGGCGCCTTGGGCTGGCGGATGTGCGCTCAGTCCGTCCCGACGCCGATGAAACGGCGGCGCTTGACGCCAAGGGCGACCTCTGGCGGCGCGACAATGACGCCTGCTGCGCGCTACGGAAAGTCCGCCCGCTGAAAAAAGCGCTTGCCGGGTTCGACGTGTGGATCACCGGCCGCAAGCGCATGCATGGAAGCCTTCGCGCCTTCCTGCCGATCGTCGAAGCGGCGCCGCCGCATCTGAAGATCAATCCGTTGGCGCGGTGGTCCGCGGCCGACATCGAACGCTATATGGCCGCGCACGATCTGCCGCCGCATCCGCTGGTCGAGACGGGATTTTCCTCTATCGGCTGCTGGCCGTGCACGGCGCCGACGGCGGGAGACGACGACGCGCGCGCCGGCCGCTGGCGCGGTCTTGCAAAGACCGAATGCGGCATTCACCGGCTCTGAGATCAGTCTGTCCGGGCAAGGAATGCGCTGATTGCCGCCCACGCATCGGGTTCGGTCAAGGTCGGCGCGTGGCCGACATTTCCGACTTCGCAATAGTCGAAACCCGGCCTTGCTTCCCGCATTTTCTCGATGATCGCCGCCGACAGGAGGTCGCTAAGCGCGCCGCGAATAACAAGGGTGTCGATCCCGTTGAGACTGGCGAAGGCCGGCCACAGATCCGGCGCGGGGCCAGACTCAAGAAGCGCGCGGCCGATCATCGGATCATAGGCGAGCGTCCATGTTCCGTCCGGCTGCTGATCGAAGGTGCGGCGGGCAAACGTCTTCCAGAACTGCGCATCGCGGCCGGGGAAAGCGACCTCGTTGATGGCGCGGATCCGCGCGATGGCGGCATCGAGGTCAAGCGCCGCGCCGGCGCCGTCCGCCGCCCGCGCGCCGACATAGCCGGCAATGCGCGCAATCCCTTCGGGGGCGAGTTCCGGTCCGACATCGTTGATCACCGCGCCGGCGATCCGCTCAGGCGCGATCATCGCCGTCAGCATGGTGACGATGCCGCCGAGCGAGGTGCCGACGAAGACCGCGCGGGCGACGCCGACCTGATCGAGCGCTGTCAGCACGTCGCCGACATAGGTCGTCGGGAAATAATTGAGGTAGGCCGGGTCGTAGTCGGACCGCCCCCGGCCGCGCAGCGAAATCGTGTAGACATCGCGGCCGGTCGCCGCGGCGAGCGGCGCGAAGTCCTCGAAATCCGCCGCGTTGCGGGTAAGCCCCGGAATGCAAAGAACGGGTGTCCGCGATCCGCCCGCGGATTTCCGGATGTTGAGCCTCAAATTGTCATGGGTCAGAACTGATGTTTCTTCGTGGACCAAACTCGGGCTCCTTGCATCTGACCTGGGCTTTTCCGAATGCAGGCGAACGACCATAAAGCAGTCGGGGCATCGTTCAACCGGGGACAATCATGGCGGCGTCGCTCAATGAACTGAACCGGCGGGCAAGCGAACTGAAAGCGGCTGGCCGGATCGACGAGGCGCTCGTCGCCTTCCGCGCGATCGTCGATATTGCGCCGGGGAACGCCGTCGTTCTTCACAATCTCGCCGCCGCATTTGGCGATGCGGGGCGCGACAAGGAGGCAATCGACTGGGCGGGCCGCGCGATTACGGCCGGGATCACGGCGCCGGAAACCTGGCTGGTGCTGGCGCGGGCGCAAATTGCCGATGGAAACGCCGAAGAGGGAAAGCGAGCCTTTCTCGAAGCGCTGCGACGCAGACCGGACGATCCGACAGCCCAAAAAGAATTCGCCCAGCTTGTGTGGATGCTGACCGGGAACCGCGCGGCCGCGCTCGAAAAGCTCGATGAAGCGATCGCGGGTGATCCGCGGGCGATCGATTTGCGGATCATCCGGGCGCAGGTGATCGGGCAGTCAGGCGACGCCAGCGGCGAGTACGAGGAGATACTGGCGGCTCTAAAACTCGGCGGCGGCAACCAGCCCTATCTTGAAATGGCTGCATCGAATTCGGCGCTTGCGGCGGGCGATGCGTCTGCCTCGCTGGCGCACGCGCGCGCGGCGGCGAGCGGCGTGCCGACCGATCCTGCCGTAAATCAGGCATTGGCCCGCGCTTTTCTCGCGGTCGGCGAGCCGATTGAAGCGTCGCGCATCGCAAGCCGGCTGCGCGCGCAATTCCCGCTCGACCAGTCTTTCATCGCGATGCAGGCGACAGCGTGGCGGCTGCTCGGCGACGACCGCTACCATGCGCTGTTTGACTATGACCGGTTTGTCGCGGGATTCCCGCTTGCCTGTCCGGCGGGCTGGAAATCGGCGGAGCGCTACGTCGATGACCTCATCGATGCGCTGGACCGGCATCATCAGTACAAGACGCATCCCTTCGGCCAGTCGGTCAGGCACGGCAGCCAGTTGCCATCGATAAACCTGATTGACGACCCTGTTCTGAAAGCGGTCGGCGAAGCAGTTCGGGGACCGGTCGAGGCGTACATTGCAAAAATCGGGGTCGGCGCCGATCCGCTCAGGATTCGCAACCGGGGCGGCTATAAGCTGTTCAGTATCTGGTCGATCCGCCTTTCCTCAAGCGGCTATCATGTCAATCATGTTCACCCGCAGGGCTGGCTGTCATCCGCCTGCCATTTGCGGTTCCCGGCGCCAGGCGGCGACAGTGACCGCGGCGGCTGGATTACCTTCGGCGAGCCAGGGGTTCCGACGAAGCCGTCGCTTGCGCCTGAACATGTCGTCGCCCCGCGAAGGGGCGTGATGGTGATCTTCCCAAGCTATATGTGGCACGGCACCGTGCCGTTCGCCGGCGAGGCGACACGGCTTTCGATCGCCGCCGACTGCGTGCCGGCGACCGGATGATCGACTCGCGCATTCGTCTGAGCAGGAGCCCGCCTCTCCCTTGGGAGAGGCCAGCGAGCGCAGCGAGCGGGTGAGGGGTCGGCCCTCAAATGGAGAGCGCGGTCCCCTCACCCGAAAATCCGAAGGCGGATTTTCACGCCTCTCCCAAGGGAGAGGTGAAGGGCGGCTGTTACTTGATGCGGTTCGCCTTGAAGGCGTCTTTCGCCTTGCCGATCTTCACGAAATGACTGCCCATTGCGCCTTTCCTGATGGTGACTGGAAGGCCTTCGACATTCTTCGGAAAATAGGGCGAACTCTTGTCGCCGTCGATCTGACGCCAAACTTGGCCGTTATCGAGAATGACAAAGATCTTCCCGCGATTGTTCTTGCCGATCTCGACCGCGGCGCCGTCAATGCTTTCAACCTCGTCGTCATCTTCCTCGGCGGCAATGTCGCTGGCGCCGAAGGCGTCTCGTTCATAGTCGCTCGCCGACGCGGTTTGCCGGGGGCTGAGCCCGAAATCTTCTTTCGCCTCTTGCGCCGCCGCCTCACGAGCGGCTTCACCGCGCTCCGCCGCGAGGGCGACGGCGCCGGGATGGGCGGCGCGCAAGGCGGGAAGAGCGGCCTCAACACATCTCAATCGCGCTTTGGTTCCGCGCACCGCCTCGCAGGCAAGAACGCCGGCGACCGCTTCGTCCGGCGATTGAGCGGAGGCCGGCGCCGACAAGACCAGAAAACCTGCCGTCAAAAGTATTAAACGCATTTCAAATTCCTCCAAACGCGAGGTGCTTATAACAGAACGCTCGAATTGAACACGCCCACTTCCTTCTCCCCTCGGGAGAAGGTGGCCCGAAGGGCCGGATGAGGGTCCCTACCATCGTCTTCGCCGAGTCCTCGCCGACGGGACCCTCACCCGGCGCGCTAGAGCGCGCCGACCTCTCCCACGAGGAGAGGTGAAAAGAGCGCATAAAAAAAGCGGCGGGTCTTTCGACCCGCCGCCAAAGTCGTTCCGTGGTTCGACGATTAGAAATCGACCGTCGTACCGATGAACAGGTAACGCCCCTGCGCGTCGTAGGTCTGCGGATAGGTGTTGCCGTTCGAGAACCCGGCCGTCTGAGACGTCAGCGGCGGATCCTTATCGAGCAGGTTGTTGACGCCGACCGTCACGTTCCACTGTTCAGTGACATTATAGGAGCCCGCGAGGTCGATATAATTGCGGGATCCGAGCTGGAAGTCGAGGTCGGCCGGGTTGATCAGCCCGTTCACCGAGTCGCCCTGATTGACGCTCGAGAAGTAGCGCCAGGTGACCGACGCGTCGAGTCCGATCGGCGTTTCCCAGGTCGTGCGCAGCTTGTGGCGCCATTCCGGGTTCGGGCTGCCGCAACGCTGGGCGTAGAACCCGGCGCAGTCATATTCCGGCGTCGTGCCGTCCGGAAGTTCGAGCGTCTTGAGGTCGAGCAGGTAGGTGCCGACGAGATCGAAGGCGAGGCCGCCGGCGTCGCCCATGCCGACATCCGCGAAGTCAAAGCTCCAATTGGCGTTGACGTCGATGCCGGAGGTCGACAGCGACCCGGTATTGATGTTGGTCGCGGTGATGAAGCCCTGCGGCGTAATCCACAGCGAGCCGTTCGGCGCGCGGTTGACGAGGCTGCAGAAGAACGGATCGGCGTTGGCGGCGCACTGGTCGAGCGCCGTTTGCGGGTTCACCGTTCCAACAAACCCTTCGACCGCGATGTCGAAATAATCGACGGAGACGAAGAGATTGCCGGGGACGTAATCGCCCGGCGTCAGGACAACGCCGATCGTGTAGGTGTCCGAGACTTCCGGCGCGAGGTTGGCGTTGCCGCCAAACAATGCGTTGTACTGCTGGGCCGGGTTCGGGGGAATCGAGCCAGGCGCCAAGGGCGCGCCGCCATTGGTGTTGGCGCATCCCTGAGCGGTGTAGGGCATTGGGTCGCCCGCCGCGCAACGATCGTCAATCTGTGTCAGGCCGATTGCCTGCGGGGTGAACGATTCGATGACGTTCGCCGCACGCGCCGCGCGCTGCCAGCCGCCGCGAACGCGGAATTCCGGCACGATCTGCCAGTCGCCCGCGAGCTTCCACGTCGAATAGGAGCCCGATGTCGAGACATCCGAATGACGATAGCCGCCATTGAAGGTCAGGTGTTCGGCGAACGCCTGATCGGTGACGAGCGGGATCGACGCTTCGACATAGAAGTCGGTCGTTTCGATCGAGCCCTGGATCGGCGGCGTCGGTCCGCCTTGACCGGACAGAAGACCAAGTTCGAACAGGCTGTCCGGATTATATTCCAGGCCGTCCTTGCGCCATTGCGCGCCGAAGGAAAGGCCGACGCCGTCTTCCGACCACGGGGTCTTGAAGCCGTATTGGCCGAGGTCGCCGGTCATCGAAGCTTCGCCGACGAATTGCGTGGTGACGCCAGCCTGGAACGACTGCAGCAGAACATAGTCGAGTTGCGCCTGATCAACGCCGCCGACCTGAAACAGGTTCAGCGGCACGCAGCCTTGGGCGCGAGCGGAGGCAGAACGGCACTGAACGCCGCCCATGCCGTCGGATTCCGCGAACAGCGCTTCCTGCATGTTCGGAATGACGCCGTCATTGTCATAGGTGTTCGAGCCGCGCGTCGTGCCATACTGGAAATACGCGTCGTAGTTCCAGCCGGTCATCGCTTCGCCGCGAAGACCGCCGAGGATGCGATAGCTGGTGTTGCGAATCGCGTTGTTCCGCGGCTGTCCTTCGACAAAACGCTTGCCGGGGTAAAAAGTGACGTCGCCGGCTGCGGTGCTGCCCGAACCCGCGTCGGGAACGTCGTCCATGTCGAGATCGGTGCCGCAGATCGCATCGAGCTGACTGTAGCCCGACGGTCCAGGCGCGGAGCTGATCAGCGGGTTGTCGCAGTTTACCGCGTTCGTTGTAAAGAACGTGCCGGTGAAAGCGATTTGCGCGTCCGAATTATAGTCATAGAACATCGCCTCGCTGTAGAATTCGAGGTGTTCATTGACTTCGTAATGCGCGAAGGCGCCGAGCGTATAGCGCTCGTCCGGACGCTGATAGAAGTTCGTCGGGTTGAAGTTGAACGCGTCGGCGGCAGTCCGCGGACGGAAGGTGTTCGGGGCGGATTCATCCAGTGTAAAGTCGCCGCCTCCGACGCCGGTGAAAAAGCGGCCGGCAGGCGTCGTCGACGAGCCCGAGCAGAAGAAGTCCGGATTGCCGCCGGCATAGGCGCATTTCGAATAGTCGCGGTCGGCCTGCAGGATCGCGTCGTTGTTGCGATAGCCGGCGTAAGCGGTGACGTTGCCCCGCCCGTCTTCGGAATTGGCGCCGATGATCAGCGTGACTTCCTGGCCCTTGCCGTCGAACACGCCCGATTCCGGGATCGAAAGATCCGAACCGAGTGAAGGAGTCGCAGCGGCGGCGTTCAACCTGGCCTGCGCCGCGTCGTTGTTGTTGCTGTGCTGGTAGCCAGACAGCTGGCCGTCGATCCTGACGCCTTCAAAATCCTCGATCATGATAAAGTTGACGACGCCGGAGATGGCGTCCGATCCGTACACGGCCGAGGCGCCGCCGGTCAGGACTTCAACCCGTTCGACGAGGGCGCCCGGGATCTGGTTCAGGTCAGGCGCTGAGGAAATCGGCGAGCCGTACTGCAGACGGCGGCCGTTGATCAGGACCAGCGTCCGGTTGGCCCCGAGACCGCGCAACGAAACCTGAGCGGTGCCGGTCGCGCCGTTCGAGGTGTTGGCGCCTTGGGCCGCGAAGGCCTGCGGCAGCGTGTTGACGAGATCTTCGACGCGCGTCGTGCCGCGGATGTCGAATTCGACGTTGCCGATCGTCGTGACCGGGCTGGACGCGACCGCGTTCGCTGACGGAATGCGGGAGCCGGTGACCAGAATTTCGTCATCGGTGTCCTGGGCGAAAGCCAGCGATGGCAGGCCGGCGCCGAGTAGCATGGTCGACGCCAGAAGCGCTGACCTGGATGTACGTTGTGACAAGGTAGACCTCCAGTTTTGGATTTTATCGCCCGTTAGAACGACGTTTTTTTTCACGGCGCACGCGCGGTCAACTGCCCGCCCCTCCGTCCGTGCCGGAACATTGGCTGCGAGGAACGCCACACGTCAACGAAAGGAACGGGCGGCGGACTGGATCGGGACTGAGGTGTTGCGATTTTGTCGCAATTCCTGCCACAGGACTTAAAGCAGTGTTAAAATTCCAGCGTTTTCGGGGCTTTGTTTACTTCCCCTCAATCCATTGCCGAGATTTTTTTGCACCCGAAATTCATATCGGCGACCCCGGTTTGCCAGTTGGCGCAGCCGGCGCTAGCGATGACCGGAAGTCGGGCTGAAAGGCTCCTTGCAAGATGGGCGACGACGCACAATCGCTGCTTCAGCTAGCGTCGAGCTTGCGCCTCGACGGCCGCAACGCGGAGGCGATCGACGCCTATCAGCGGCTCCTGCGTCTCGATCCCGATCTGCCGGATTGCTGGTACAATCTGGGGCTGCTCTTGAGGACCGAAGGCCGCTTCGAGGCGGCGATCGACGCCTATGGCGAGGCGCTGCGGCGCGGCGTCGAGTGCCCCGAAGAGGTTCGCCTCAACCGTGCGGTCATTTTTGCGGATCATCTGCGACGCGAAGAGGCGGCGGAGGCCGAGTTGCGCGCGGCGATCGAAATCAGCCCGGGTTACGCGCCCGCCTGGCTCAATCTCGGCAACCTCATCGAAGAGCGCGGCGAGCATGAGCAGGCCGCCTCATGTTACGAGCGGATCCTCCCGGCGGCGGACGGCTCGGTCGCGCCGCACCAGGATTGCCGCTTTGAAGCGCTGGCGCGGCTGGCGCACCT
>JBGTLL010000178.1:0-5557 GCA_041744115.1 Parvularculaceae bacterium
ACGCCGCCGCCGCGCTTGCTGCAACCGCGCTCGCCGAGACGCGGCGCTATGCGGGCGACCTCATCGCCGAAATCCGCGCCGCCGAAGGGGCCGAACGCGGCGCCGCCAAAAAGCGGATGGACGCGGTCTTAAGGGCCGCCGAACCCCTGCTTTCCGACGACGAAATCGGGCTTTTAAGGGAACGCGCGGCCGCCGCCGCCGTTTCGGCGTAATGCGCAGCATCGAGCGAAGACTGTTCTGGGTGACCCGGCTGTTCACCCTGTCGGCGGTCTGGTCGTCTTTCGTCGGCGCGGTCTTGATGTTCTATCTCGGCGTCGCCAACACGGTCGAAGCGTTCACGCTGCAGCTGAGCGGCGAAAGCGCCGAAGATTCGCCGCTGCCGAACGCGGAACTGACGATCATCCTGCTGATGGATGCGCTCGACCGCTTTCTGATCGGGATGGTTCTTCTGTTCTTCTCCTTTGGCGTCTATGGCCTCTTCATCCGGCCTGAACTGACCGCCAGGGAGATGGGCCTTCCCGACTGGATGCATGTCGAGCACATCGGCCAGCTGAAACAGACGATCGCGGAAGTGATCATCGTCGTTCTGTTCGTTCTCTTCCTGCGCGTTGCGCTCGAACAGTTCCACACCAGCGGCGCCTCGGGGAGCCTTGCCGGCGTCGCGCGTTTCCTGATGCTGCCAACGGCGATCCTGCTGCTCTCCGCGGCGCTCCGATTGGTCCAGCTTCAACGCATTGAAGGTCCAGGGGCGCCCGCCAACGGCGCCGCCCCGGCCCCCGGATCGGAGGGGGACGGACGATGACAAGCCCCGGCTCACAAAATGGTGTCCGCCGGCGCCGTTATTTGTATCGGCCGAACCGGCCCCCGCGGCTTGCAACGCCACATAAAGGGCTTAAATGCTTGACAAATTTTAATTCGCTGCGACGGGATTGCGCCGCCTTGCCGGCGCTTATCTTCGCCGGCGAAAGAGCGCATCAGAATAACCATATACGGACGACCGAAGACGGGCGCGCGACAACCAAGGGAACAGGGATCAGATGAGCGAGTTGAAGAGTTTCAGGAATTTCAAAGTCCGCAATTTCAAAATCCGCGATTTCAGGGGCGGGCTGCTGGCGGGCGCCGCCTCCGGCGTGTTGCTCGCCGGGGCGGGCGTTGCGGTCTTTCCGGACGCCAGCGCGCAGGCGCCGCGGCTCGTATCGCCGGCGCCGGCGGGAATTGACGGGTCGCTCTCCTTTGCCGACCTTGTCGAGCGGGTCGCGCCATCCGTCGTCAGCGTCCTTGTCGAACGTCAGGTCGATCAGACGCAAGTCCCCGAAGCCCTCCAGGATTTCTTCGAATTCCGCTTCGGGACGCCGCCATCCGGACAGGACGGCTTTGACGGTCCGCAACGGATGGAAGCGGAAGGCTCCGGCTTCTTCATCGACGCGGCCGGCCACATCGTGACCAACAATCACGTCGTCGAAGGCTCCGATGCGATCCGCGTCAGATTGTCGGACGGCAAGGAAGTCCCGGCGAGGCTCGTCGGCGCCGATCCGCTGACCGATCTTGCCGTTCTCAAGGTCGAGCCGCCGCGCGGCCAGGCGTTTGTTCAGTTCGCGGACGATGTGACCTTGCGCGTCGGCGACTGGGTGCTAGCGGTCGGCAATCCGTTCGGCCTCGGCGGATCGGTGACGAGCGGCATCGTCTCGGCGATCGGCGGCCAGAACCGCGAGGGCCAGTTCCTCGACTTCATCCAGATCGATGCGCCGATCAATCGCGGCAATTCCGGCGGGCCGACCTTCGACCTCAACGGCCGCGTCGTCGGCGTCAACACCGCGATCTTTTCGCCGACCGGCGGCAGCGTCGGCATCGGCTTTGCGATCCCGGCGAAAGTCGCCGGGGAGACCGTGGCGCAGCTGATCGAAAGCGGCTCGGTGACGCGCGGCTGGCTCGGCGTTTCGATCCAGCCGGTGACGACGGAAATCGCCGCCGCCCTCGGCCGCAAGGAAACTACGGGGGCGCTGATCTCCGAAGTGCTCGCCGCGACGCCGGCGTCGAAAGCGGGCATGCAAAGCGGCGATCTCATTGTCAGGCTCGACGGCCGCGCGATTGACAGTCCGCGCGATCTGACGCGCTCGGTCTCGGCGCTGCCGCCGGGCGACAAGACGAAAGTGACGGTCTTGCGGAACGGCGCTGAAAAACAGCTCACCGTGACGCTCGGCCAGCGCGAAAACGAAGAAATCGCGGCGGCCGAAGAAGCGCCATCTTCGTCCGAGGACGCGTTGTCGAAAGATGTCGGATTGCGCGTGGCGGCGATCACCGATCCGATGCGCCAGCAATTCCGCATCGCGGACGGGGTCAACGGCGTGCTGGTGACGGCGGTGCGTCCCGGGAGCTCCGCGGAACAGGCGGGCCTCCGGCCTGGCGTCGTCATTCTCCAGATCGACGGCGCGGCGGTCGCAACGCCCGCGGCGCTGAAAACCATAGTCGCCGACGCGAAAGCGGCCGGCAAGGACGCGGTGCTGCTGCGGCTGCAGCTCGGCGAAGCCAAACAGTTCAGTGCACTGACGATCGGCAAGAGCGGATAGCGAGGTTGCAGGGAGCAGGTTGCAACCTGCAACCTGCTCCCAGGAAAAGGAAAGTACGCGCCATGAGAATCCTCGTAGTCGAAGACGACACCGAAGCCGCCGCCCATGTCTCGAAAGGTCTTCGCGAGGCCGGTCACGTCGTCGATCACGCGCTCGACGGCGAGGTCGGTCTCAACATGGCGGATGCGGGCGATTATGACGCCTACGTCATTGACCGCATGCTGCCCAAACTCGACGGCGTCTCGCTGCTGTCGCGCCGGCGCGCCGGCGGCGACGAAACGCCGGCGCTCTTTCTCTCAGCGCTCGGCGAGGTCGATGACCGCGTCATCGGCTTCAAGTCCGGCGGCGACGATTATCTCGTCAAGCCCTACGCCTTTCCGGAACTCCTTGCGCGCGTCGAAGCGCTCGGCCGGCGGCGGACCCAGTCGCCGACCAGCGTTACGACGCGCTATGCGGTCGGCGATCTCGAGATCGACGTCATCACCCGCACCGTCCGCCGGGCCGGGCGCAAGATCGATCTGCAGCCGCGCGAATTCCGGCTGCTTGAATATCTGATGCGTCATGCCGGCCAGGTCGTCACGCGCACCATGCTGCTCGAAAACGTCTGGGAATATCATTTCGATCCGCAGACGAACGTCATCGATGTTCATATTTCGCGGCTGCGCGCCAAGATCGACAAGGATTTCGACACGGCGCTTCTGAAAACCATCCGCGGCGCCGGCTACACGATTACGGATACGGATTAGGCAAGGCGCGGACTTTCCGGTAGGATGCCGCCATGAGCGAGATCAAGGATCGGCGGCCTGCCGCCACGCCAGCCGCCAAAGCGTTTCCTGGCGCCGATGACATGGCGCAATGGAATCGTCTCAGCCCGGCGGACAAGCGCGCTTTGATCGAGCGCGACGAAGAGGCCGGTTTTCAGAGCGGCGTCGCGCCCGCCGAGAGCGCGGCGGAGCGGCGGGTGAGAGTGCGGGCCGAACGCTGATCCATGGATTTCAAGATCAGCCGTCAAGCTTCGTCCGTCATTGACGATATCATCCGATACACCGACAAGAATTTCGGCGATGCTCAAACCGCCGAGTATCTTGACGGCCTCTATTACAGTTTCAGCCTCATTGCCGAGAATCCGCGTCTCGGCCGGGCGTGGGGCGCCGGGGAACGGCGTCTTTATGTTTACCGGCAGCATTATGTCTTCTACCGGGTCGCGGACGGCCATATTCTGATAACCGACATTCGCAATATTCGGCAGGATATCCCGCCGGAGTGGCGGTCGGAGTAAGCGCCACGGTTGGAGCAAGTGAGACCGCGAAACTAGAAACGCCTGTCGACTTAAGACGTGAACTGATGCTGCGCCTCCTCAGAACGACGACGTTTCGTTTCACGATCGTCTATGTTTTCGTTTTCGCGATCGCCGTCGCGGCTTTGGGCTACGCGTTTTACCAGTCGACTTTCGGCGCTGTCTCCAAACAGACCGATCTCATTCTCAACCAGGAAATCCAGGTTCTCTCCGAAGTCTTTTCGACCGAAGGCGCGGGCGTTCTGCGCCGGGTCGTGCGCGAGCGCGCCGCCTGGCGCGACGACGGTCTTTACATGCTGATCGGCGCGCCGTCGGGCGCGGTCCTTTCGGGCAATCTGTCGGCGCTGCCGCCGGAAGCGCTTTCCGCCGCCGAAGGGTTTTTCAATTTCACCTTCGAGCGGCCGCGTCTTGACGCCGCCGGACGCGAGGTCGGCATCGACACCAGGGAAGCGCGCGGCAAGATCCGCCGCTTCAAGGCGACGCCGGACGCCGAGACCTCGTTCCTCGTCTTCGTCGCGCGCGACATCTCGACCCGCGAATCCCTGCGCAAACGGTCGCAGGCGCTGATGACGCGCATCGGCGCGGCGACAATTGCGCTCGGCATTGTCATCGGCCTCATGTTCAGCCGCGCGCTCTTGCGCCGCGTCGATAGCGTCAACCGCACGGCGCGCGCGATCCGCGACGGCGACATGTCAAAGCGCATCGCCTTGACCGGCGCCGGCGACGAGCTTGAAAACCTTGCGATCAACCTCAACGCCATGCTCGACCAGATCGAGCGGCTGATGAGCGGCATGCGCGAGGTTTCCGACAACATCGCGCATGATTTGCGCTCTCCGCTCAACCGCATTCTCGGGCGCATCAACGACGCGCTGAAAAGCGGTCCCGCGGAAAAGGAGGAAGCGCTGAGGGCGACCCTTGACGACGCCGAAAACATGATCACCACGTTCAACGCGCTGCTCTCGATTGCGCGGATTGAATCGGGCGAGGGCGCGGGCGCGATGGAGGCGGTCGATCTCGTCGCCATCGCCGATGAGATGGTCGAGCTTTACGAACCGGCGGCGCAGGAGGCTGGCTTCATCCTGCAACTGAAAACCGCGCCGGCGCCGCCGGTGCGCGGCTCGCGTTCGCTGATCTCGCAGGCGCTCGCAAACCTTCTCGACAATGCGCTGAAATATGCGGGCGGCGGCACCACGATCCGCATCGACGTCAGGAAAGGCGCGGAGAGCCGCGTCCTCCTCAGCGTCCTTGACGACGGCCCCGGCGTTCCCGAAACCGATCGCGACAGCGTCATCAAGCGCTTCGTCCGCCTCGAACAAAGCCGGTCGACGCCAGGCAGCGGCCTTGGTCTCAGCCTCGTCACGGCGATCGCGCGCGCGCATAACGGATCGATCGCGCTCGGCGATTCCTCCTCGGGCGGCGACCGAAGGGGGCTAAAGGTGACGATCGCGTTTCCCGCCTTCGAAAAGGCGTGACGAGATTGTCAGAGTCGCGCAGTTGCGTATGAGTATTCCGATGGCTGACGAGACGCCCCTTTCGACGCTCATCCGATTGACGCCGGATGCGGCCGGCGGCGCTTTCATGGAAGGCGTCGCCGGCGCTTCGCCCTATCTGGCGCGCCTCATCGGCCGCTATCCGGAACTGGCGTGCGCGGCGCTTCGTTCGTCGCCGGACGAAAGCCTCGCGCGCGCCACCG
>JBGTLL010000179.1:0-2792 GCA_041744115.1 Parvularculaceae bacterium
CGGCGACCGCCGCGTCGATCGCGAGGCTCATTTCGTTGAAGGTGAGACCGCGATCGATGACTTCGCCGCAATCGACGCCCTCATGCGCAAACCATCGCCGCCAGCCGGCGCTGTCGCGATGATGAATGAGCGGCAAGCGCCGCATGTCGCGCGGCGTCATGCCCGCACGGGCGAAAGCGGCGCCGGCGACCGGCAGCCACATCTCCGTGCACAGACGGATTGAGGTCAGCATCGGCCATGAACCGTCGCCATGCCGGATCGCCAGATCGATTTCGTGATCCGAAAAGTCGATATGCTGCGCGGCGGCGCTGATCCTGAGGTCAAGGTCAGGATGAAGAGCGGCGAAAGCGCCGATCCGCGGCGCCAGCCACTTCGACGCAAAACTCGGCGACACGCTGACGGTCAGGATGCGGGCGCGGCGGTCGGGATCGCTGATCGCAAGTTCGCCGGTGCACAGCCGCGCCAGCGCCTCCCGGACATAGGGTGCGTAGCGCCGGCCGGCGTCGGTCAGTTCAAGGCGGCGCCCGTCGCGCCGGAACAGACTGACCGAAAGGCGCGTTTCGATGTCTCGAATGGAATGGCTGACGGCGCTCTGGGTGACGCCAAGTTCGACGCTGGCGGCGGTGAAGCTCAGCCGCCGGGCGGCGGCGTCAAAGGCGCGAAGCGCGCTGATCGAGGGCGGGAGCCATCTGCCGAGGTCAGGCTTCATGAAGAACTCTCATGGGCGATGACCAGAACTCGCTTTAATCAAAGGAGTTGCGGGTGCAGACGATGAGTAGCTTTATATCCTGGAGGCTGCAAATGCACAGGAAGCCGGCCCCGCCCGCCGCCGCGCTCGGCGATTATTTCGGCGAGCGCCGCCCGACGCGATGGGTGACGCGGGAGCGGCCGAAGATCGACCGCATCGCCTGCCCGTGGCTGATCCTCCGGTTCGTCGATCCGAAAGCGGAATTCCTCTACGTCCCGACGGCGGCGGTCTTCGCCATGGCGGAGGAGCGCGGCGCCGTCGCCTTCGATATTCCGGGCGCGCCTTTCTCGCATCTCGGCGACCGATGCAGTTTCGACGCCTTCATCGAGAAATTCGGCATCGATGACGCGGGCGTCCTCGCCCTCGCGTCGATCATTCGCGGCGCGGACACCGACCGTCACGCCCTCGCGCCGGAATCGGCGGGCCTCAACGCTCTGTCTCTGGGGCTCAGCATGACGCATGACGACGATCACGCGCTTTTGCGGCAGGGACTGATCGTCTACGATACGCTTTACGCTTGGGCGACACGCGCGCGCGGCGAGCGCCACACTTGGCAACCGATGTGACTGGCGGCGTGACTGGCGGCGTGACTGGCGACGTGACTGGCGACGGCGTACTGCTCCTGACACGGACGGATGTTCGGGGCCTCGCCTCGGTTCGCGATTATTACGACGCCGCGGCGGAAGCGTTCCGGGCGGTCGCCGCCGGACGCGTTCATTCGCCGTCGCCGATGGAGATCGAAGGAAATCTCGGCGCCTTTCACGCCAAGGGCGCGTCGATGGATATCGGCGGCCGGCGCCTCGCCGCGCTGAAGCTCAACGGAAACTTTCCCGAGAATGCCAAACGGTTTGGTCTGCCGACCATTCAAGGCGCAATCCTCCTTTGCGACGCCGATAATGGCGCGCTCCTCGCAATTCTCGATACAATCGAGATCACCTTGCGGCGGACGGCGGCGGCAAGCGCTCTGGCGGCAGACCTCCTCGCGCGGAAGGACGCAAAAACGCTTCTGATTTGCGGCTGCGGCGTGCAGGGACGCGCGCATGCGGAGGCGCTGGCGCCGGTGCGCGACTTCAAACGCGCTTATGTCCATGACATTGAGCATGAAAAAGCGTCGAAACTGGCCGCTGAATTGACCACGGGGCTTGGCATATCGTTCAACGCGATCCGCGATCTTTGCGAAGCGGCGGCCCTGTGCGATGTCATCGCGACGACAACGCCTTCAAACACGCCCTGTCTGCTGCCTGCCCATGTTGGCGCCGGCGTCTTTATCGCCGCGGTCGGCGCCGACAATCCGGCGAAGAACGAAATTGCGCCCGACCTCATGCGGCAATCCGCTGTCATCACCGACGTGACCCGCCAGTGCGAGATCATGGGCGATCTGAGGGCGGCGATAGGCGCCAAAGCAATGACGCGCGATGACGTCCGGGCCGAACTTTGCGAGATTGCCGTCGGCAAAAAGGCGGGCCGGATGGCGGACGATGAAATTATCATCTTCGATTCGACGGGCGCCGCGTTCCAGGACCTTGCGGCGGCGGCAATGATTTACGAGCGCGCCCTCAAAACCGGCGTCGGCGCGCGCCTCGCGCTCGGCTCGTGACAGCGTTCCGCCTCATCCTGATGAGCAAAAAAATCGCCTCGCCCTTCGCGACGCTTCGCCCTCAGGGTGAGGCGATTTTTTTACGTCTCGAAGGATCAGCCCCGTGCACGCCGCAATGAAGGCCCGCCCTTCCTTCCGCGAATTGACCGCGACTTCGGCCAAAATCGGGTTCCTGGGTTTCGGCGGCCCGGCGGCGCAGATCGCGCTGATGCACCGCATTTTCGTCGATGAGAAAAAATGGATCGACGAGGCGCGGTATCTGCACGCGCTGAATTACTGCATGCTGCTTCCAGGGCCCGAGGCGCAGCAGCTTGCGACCTATGTCGGCTGGCTGCTGCACGGCGTCAAAGGCGGCGTCGCCGCCGGCGCCCTGTTCGTGCTGCCGGGCGCCGCTGTCGTCTTCGCGCTGTCCTGGCTTTACGCCGCGCATGGCTCGGCGCCGCTGGT
>JBGTLL010000180.1:0-1626 GCA_041744115.1 Parvularculaceae bacterium
CGCCGCCGCCGATTATGTCCGCTTTCGCGAGGATGTCGCGGCGATCGAGGCGACCCCGTTCAGCAGCGCCGAGACGACGCGCGAAGCGCACCGGCGGCTGTCCGCCCACAAGGCGGAAAATCTTTCGGCCGGCTGGGTCGCTTACGCGGCGCTCGTCGCGGCCGACACGCCCGCCTTCCGCGAGGCGCTCGAAAAGGAAGTCTCCAGCAAGAAGAAGACCAACGGCATGGCCGGCGCCGACGCCTTTTTCGCCAGACTTTCCGAGAACGCCGCCTATCCGCGCCAGCTCGACGGCGCCGACGAGGCGATGAGCCGGGTCCTTGCGATGACCATGCAGGACACGGCGCGCTTCACGACGCTGGGCGAGGCGTTCAAGGAACAGGCCTATTCGATGCAGAAGACGTCGTGGGGAAAGGCGAAAATCCCGGCCAGCTCGGCGCGCCTCAGCGACGCCGATTCCTATGCGCGCGCCCGGCCGTCGGCGACAGCGCCATCCCTCGCCTCGGTTACGGAAAAAGGCGTCACCGCGCCCGGCCTTGCGAGCGGCGACGCGGCGTGGAACCCCGAATGGGGAAAAAGCGCCGGCGCCGGCTCGATGAGCGAGCTGAACGCCGACGTCATCATGAACCGCGTCCTCAATCTCGCGGCGCGCTATGCGATAAGCGGCGTCAACGACAAGACCGTCTCGGTCTACGCGCGCAACGACCGCTCGAATTCCTGTCTCTCCTTCGCGACGCTGACCTTGAAGCAATGCATCGCCGCGACGCGCGCGCCCTATGAAGAAGCGTTCTGCCTCGGCGAGCACGCGCTGAACGACGTCGCTTCCTGCATCGGCTGGGTCGCCGGCGTCGAGTAGCGCTTTCACGAGCATTCCGTCTGCGGACTAAAGCGTCGGGCGACCTGTCCGTGACGAAAGGCGCCCGCTTCCATCCTTCGTTTTGCGTTTACGAATGCGCGGCGCGAAAAGCTCCGTCAAATCAGCGGCGCGGCTTTCGTCAACCTTAAATCTTCATTCGATCTTTGCGACGATCGACAAAGTTATCCCCCTCCTTTTTTCCTGGCGTATGATGCGTTCATCGAGGCTGGAGAGACGTTGACGCGACCGTTTGCAACGGCTTCGAGATGGCGCGCTGGGTAGAGGCGTTCGCGTAAACGGAAAACGCCTCGACCCATGCCGGCCGCAGAGCCCGGGCTTTTGAGAGAGCGCTTTGCTCTCGATTACGGTCGGGCCCGCCGGAACCGCAAAAGCGCCATAAGACCCGGGCGGCGGTCGCCTTCGCAAGGCGATATGCGCGCCGCGCCGGGAGCGCGGGACTGAACTTGAAAAGTCCGACGCCACTACGACATCGGGACTTGTCCCGCGCGGCTTCTCTCCAAACTTTCGCGGAACCATTCCCGCGACAGCGCGAACCCGCGTCTCGAAAAGTTCACGAGGCGCGGGTTTTCGCGTTTGATCTACATCGCCCTCAGCGCCAACATCAACGCCGTTTCCGCCGCGCGAAGGCGCACAAAATTGCGGTCGCCGGACGCAAACAGGCGGCGTTCTGTGCGTGTCGGGCCGCCGCGCACCGCGAGGGCGAACCAGACGAGGCCGACCGGCCGGGTGGCGCTGCCGCCGGCCGGTCC